>CAYJVB010000001.1:0-88057 GCA_964373575.1 uncultured archaeon
ATGACATTCAACATAAGAATATTGTCTTACAGGTGGCTTAAGTTAACAGACCCTTAAAATCCTTGCTCCAGAGGCTTCACTTATTACTTTAGCTATATTGATTTCAGCCCCTCGTCCTTGTAGATATCCCACTTGAATCATATACGTAGTCATATTTTTCACCTCAATTTACTACTATACAGTAACATTTATATTATTTAAACATTTATAAACCACAACATATATTTTCAATCAAATAATTCAACTACCTCAACCTCTCAGTCATCTCCAACTTGAGTTCTCTCATCAAAACCCTTTCAGTCTGTTTTATCACTTCTTCCTTAGATCGTGTAGCATCAACCTCAAACATCAGTATCTCCGGTTCTAGAATCGAAAAGAACACCTTGTAAAACCTCTCCACATCTTTTAAAACTTGATCACTTTTAGTCCTCAATTCCTCCTTCTCCCTTCCAATCTGTCTCTTAACCGAATCCCTAACACCAATATTGAAATAAATGTAAACATCCGGCCTAACAAGCGTCCCTACAGCCTTGTTTACAATATAGCTGGGAAAATGCATGAAAAAGCTGGGATTATTAGAAGCCACAAAATTAGCAAACGCAAATGCCATAGAGTTGGCATAATTTCCATCCATAATTACAACCTTACCTTCATCTCTTAGCTTACTAGCCTCAACACCTCTTGTGTAATATTGCGTCAAAAACCACGTTTCTGTGCCTATAGAGGCCCTGTCAGCAACCTCAAAACCTTTTGATGCAGCCATTTCCGCCACCTCCGGCATCAAAACAGCGCCAGCTAACCTTTCAACCACTTCTTTAGCAATAGAAGTCTTCCCAGAACCAGGCAAGCCGATAAAAGCAATGATCTTACCTTCTGCCATATATTGAGTGTGGAATTGAAAGTTAAAACAGTTGCTATTAAAGAAAATTGAATTTTAGAATTGTTATAACTATATAGTAGATAACAGAAAAGTTTAAATATTTCTATTTACTTAATAGTAGTAAATTATTGGTGAATAAAATGGTATATGCTTTAATAAGCAATGTAACAGCAACTGGCAGAGGAAATTTAACACGTGATGGTCAATTAAGTGATTTAGAAAGAGACACGGGTTGGACAGAAGCTGATGCAACAACAAGATTACAAAATTTTTATCAGGGTCGAGTTGTTCAAATACTAAATTACAATCCTCAAAGAAGGGAATTATATGTTTCTGTTGATGGACAATTCACTTCAGTAAATGTTGATGGTTTGAAAAGAGCAATAACAGCTTATTTATGATTAATCCAAAAATTCTTTATTCTTAATTTTTCTGGGTAAGTAAGTTTCAGTAACAAACCTCAACCCTCTACCAGACAACGCTTCCAACTCAGCCTTCATCTTTCTATCTATTAACGATTTCAGCAGCCTTTGCCAATCCTTACTCTGGAACCAATCATATTTCATCATCTCTTGCGCCCTTTTAATGTCAACATCTTTGGCTTTAATTGTAAAATTCTGCAACTTAAATTCATCAATATCATCCATTGTTAATCCCAAGAACTTTGCTTTCGGTGTTCCCAATCTGTCAGAGACATGAGCCAAACTAATAGACCCAAATTTAATGACCGAATAAATGTACAACCCATAAGCATCGAGATCAGTAAAAACATAAACCGGCAGTTTGTTTTCATCTGACAATCTTTGTATAACTCTCCTGACACCTCTTGCAGCTTGACCTTGAGTTGTTACCAAAACACAGTTCACCTTCTTCCAAAATTTATCTTCATGCAATCTCTCGAACATAGCATTTTTCTCAATGCAAAGTATGAAATCAGCATCAACACTCTTAATTTCAATTTCTTCAACATTACTTGGGATAGCCCACCCACCACTACCTAACTTAGACCAATCAACAGTATCTCCCCTATCTTTTATCACAACATTTCCGACAGCTCTACCTCTAACATCAGCGCCCAAATTCAACTGTTCCCTCAAAATATCAAGTGTAACTTCCAAATCAACTATTATCGGATCCGATTCAGTTTGTTCATCAAATGTATTCTCATCAGAATTTGGCAAAGTTCTCTTCAATGCATAATACAAATCTCTCAAGCTCGTGTGTATTCCTTCACTAGCTAATTCTTTGCAGAAAGCAGCAACCATCAAAGTCTGCATAAAAGGCTTAGCATGGGCAACATTAAAGAAAAATCTTTTCGAAACTTTATTTCCCAATGTGAGCATTTTTGTTTTCTCGTCATAAATAACATTCGACAATGATCTTACAGGTATATCTATCTCTGGATTTTTCTGCTGTTCAATATCTTTAACCACGTCTTCTCCTAATTCTTCAAGTCTTTTCTTCGTTTCCTTCAATTATCTTCACCAATTTCTTCTTAATCATATCTTCCAATTTGTTTTTAATAGGTTCTGCTTTTTTTCCCGTCAACTTCGATAATGCCCCCGCAACTTCAGGTATATATCTTTCGAAAATTTGTCTCCTCTTTAGCTGCATCTCATCCCTTCTTTTTCTTGAGACATGTAGTTGCAATTTTCTTCCAGCCTCTTGCAGTGCCAACTTAACTTCTTTAATAATGTCAGGATAGCTTGCAATAGCCTGTTTACTCTCAGAAACAAATGGTACCCAAACAGAAGCTATATGCACAAATATCACAGCAGGTCCAGTTGGTAAATTCTTCCCAGATTGTTGCAAGCCATATCTCTTCCAATCGGTTTGTACAACTGATTTTGTTAGCGCACAATCTCCAGCCTGATACAACAACGGCACTCTATTAGCCAACCTCAACAATTCTGCAGATTGATCTTGGGGCAACCCCTCACCATAAGCAATTCCAACCTCTATCTGAAACGGATTTCCTCTATAAACTTCCGGTTGCCTAGTCACAGCAGCAAAAAATTCAGCGTTCAATTCTTTTTTCATCCCGCTTAATATCAATTCTTCTCCTAACGGCGACAAACAATCAGTTGGCGGCCTCATCAACTTAACCTTTTCTAAAGCCTTGAACAATTTCTCAGATTCCTCTATCGTCAATCTTTTTGGACTTATATTCGAATCAAGCCCAGCAAGTTTGCATGCCTCTTCAGCCGATCCCCTCCCAACTCTTGAAAAATCATTTGTTAAAAATGAAGCAATAGTTCTAGAGCTAGTATTCTCCATCATCCTTCTGAAAATACCCAATTCAATTCCATGTGGATGTGGCTTTATCTCTTTTGGTGCAGGTGGCAGTGTGTTAATGCCGCGAGGAAATTCTGTTTTTCCATTAGGCCCATCTAATGTTATCTCAGCATAAGGATTTCCGATAGCCGTCTGCTTGAGATATTCGTTTATTGATTGCTTATTATCGACATGTCTCCCTTCTATCTCCATCTCAATCTTAAGCCCATGCCACTCTTTACCATCTTCAATCAATTTATGAGAAACAATATTCGGCTCATTTTTCTTTACGTCAATCATTAGCTCATAATATGAAGTCTTTCCTTTGCCACTGCTCGAAGCTATAGTAGTTGGTTTACCTGTTGTTAACTGGGCATATAATATAGAACCAGAAACTCCAATACCTTGCTGACCCCGCGATTGTCTCAACCTAAAGAATTTCGACCCGTACAACAATTTTCCCATCGTATAAGGTATTTGTTTATCAACAATTCCAGGTCCATTATCTTTAACCATTATCCTAAATCTATCAGCAGTAGTTGGCTTTACTTCGATCCAAATTCTTGGCAGAATTCTTGCTTCTTCCGATGCATCGAGGGAATTATCTACTAACTCTTTAACAACAGTCGACAAAGCCCTAGTAGGATTATCATAACCTAGCAAATGTCTATTCCTCTCAAAGAATTCAGAAACAGATACCTCTCTATGCTCCTTTGCCATCTCTTCAGCAGTTCTTCTGTCTTCCATCAAAACACCTTCGCTCTCTGCTCTAGCCATCGATAAACAGTTTTATGAATGGAACCGCGAATCAGCATCGCCACAGCCTCTTTGGCATCAACCAATTCGTCCCACTTGCCTATCAGACTAACCGTTTTTCCATAGACAGAGACTTTAGTATTAGTATATCTTTCTATATATTTCTTTGTTTTCCCCCCCGTGCCAATTATCCTTGCTTTGATCGTTTGGAGCCTATTTTTTGTACTTGCAGCCTCTTTTAAGTCAATAATTTCCAGGCCGTAGCTATCATCTAACAGCCTTAGCGAATCTTCAATGGCAAATCCTCTTCCAAAAGCCTTCAAAACATTCTTAGCTACAAAAATATCAAAGCTCTCACCATCAATCTCAACATCTTCACTAACTAATACCTTTGTCTTAGTGTTCCTTTCAATCATCACCCTAATTTCAGGCTTTCTTTTTAATAAATCTTTTCTTTTATCGGGTATTTTAATAAAATCTTTCATATTTTTACCTTTTTTTCTCAATTATTTCATTTAATTGTTTCAAAATTGTTTCATTACTCTTTATTTCAACACCTTTTTTCTCGAAGAATTTGTTTACATTTTCTATATCTCTCACTAGCAACTCTTCTGCTATATTACTATCAACAGGCGTTCCATGACTTAAGTCAATTATATAGGGCTTTTTTAAGAAAAGAATATTGTAGGCACTAAGATCCCCATGAACTATCCCAGTCTTTATGAGTTTGGTGATTTCAGACAGGACTTTTCCATAAACTTCTTTATAATTTTTCAACTTTGTATCGACAAGTCTTGGTGCAGGAATATTATCTTCTCCAATAAAATCCATTACAAGGACGTTATCTTTGAATATAACTGGCTTAGGGCAATTAACACCAACATGATAAGCTAGTTGTAGATTTTTGAATTCCCTTCTACACCACGCATCAATTATTGATTCCGAACCCGCAACTCTGCTTTTCTTAACCTTGGAAAATCTAGGATCACCGATTAGATATCTCCACATTGATTTGAAATCAATAGCAAATGTTCTGTAGATTTTCACTGCAAGGTATTTTTCATCTTTTGTCTTAGCAGTAAGTATAACGCTCTCTTTCCCCTCCTTTACAATACCAATGATCTCCTTGTAAATTCCTTTATTAAGTAAATGATATAAAATCAAAAGAGTTTTTCTATCAAAAACACCCCTAAATATCGCTATATCCTTTTGTTCTTCGCGTCTAATCTTTCTTTTCATAGAAATGATAATATCATCCATACTTTAATGTCTTTTATAAAACAAAAGGATCTGTGTAGACCATCGAAATAAAATGGTCAAAATTAGGTACGGAAGAGTATTAATGTTTATCTGATTAGAATGATTTTATGTCACATATATCAATATACAGACCAAACATGATATTGCATATAGAAGATGCAGATAATTGGAGAAAACTTTTACATCGACAATTCGCAAAACCAATATATTCAAGTCAACTAGGAAGTGGAGAACTAAAATATGTAGGTTCGCAAGTAGGCGACTATGTTGCAGATTATGCAGCATTGAATGAAGTTGCTCGTTTACAACAGGAAGCAGGAAATGGTCTTTCTTGGGTTTCTATAGTTACTGCACAAATTGCAAGAACATTTCTTACATATAATTTGCCAGCAGCTATTATTTCAGATACTTCTTTTCCCTTAAATGGCAAGAAAGTAGTTGAATGGTTACAATCTCATGGCTATCGAGATTATCCTTTAATTGGATTATCAGGAACATCTGTTGATTCCTTAGAACCAGAGTTACATGAATTTTTCATAACAGGAAATGCTAGATATTTTGATAAAGAATCATTTGATATGGATAGCATTGCTCAACAAGTTGTTTATAATGTAGGATATACAAGAAAATTGTATGGTTAGTTTTTATTTTCTAAATTTTTTGTGACTTTATATTAGATTTATCCAACATTAATATTTTTCAGTAATCCACTTCTTTGCATCCATCCCGCCTGTGTAGGCGTGTATCTCCAAACAATATCTGCCCTTTCATTCGGCATAACTTTCCACGGCTCAATCAAAATCAAATCACCAAGCCTAATCCAAACACGTTTCCTCAGTTTCCCTGGAATTCTAGCAATCCTTTCCTTTCCATCATCGCACCGTACTCTTAATTTATCAGAACCAAGCATTTGTGTTACAATAGCAAGAACCTCTCCAGTCTTAGGTCTCCTTGTCCTTGAAATCTCTTCCTCCTCAGTTATCTCTTCCCTTTTTCTTTCCTTCCCCAATAGATCACCCAGTTAACTTATAATACTTTCCATCTAAACTTTTTAAGTATATGGAGATATGGGTTTTGAGACTAGGCCACAGATTACATAGAGACGAAAGAGTTAGTACACATTGTGGTTTAACTGCAAGGGCATTTGGCGCTAATGGCATTATCTATTCCGGGGATAAAGACGACTCTATACTTAACTCAGTAAAAAAAGTTGTTGAAAACTGGGGAGGTCCATTTGAAGTGATCTACGAAAAAAATTGGAAAAAAGTTATCAATGAATGGAAAAATAAAGGCAAAATTGCTCTGCTGACAATGTACGGAATCAACATACCTGATGCAATCAAAAAGATAAGAAAAGAAAAAAACCTGCTTATTATTGTCGGGAGTGAAAAAGTCCCACCAGAGATATACGGAATGATCGATTTTCAAATAGCGATAACTAACCAACCTCACAGCGAAGTAGCAGCATTAGCAGTTTTTCTGGATCAATATTTTGATAGCAGTCAACTCAACAAGCAATTTACAAGTTCCAAAATCAAAATAGTTCCATCAGAAAAGGGAAAAATGACAAAAAATTCTAGTTGAAAGCCCGCATTCCATTTTGTGAAAAAACCCTTTTACATTTCAAACACTCGTATGATTGCGGAAAGCTAATATTCACAATTCTGTTTTTAGTCGAGCTGCAATAAGGACATGTCATATAATTACCTCTGCTTATAATTTAGCATCTCCGGTCCTCCTTTTGAAGTCATTCCGTCAACGTTGATTGTCTCATTAACTAGCTTTTTGATTAAAGCCGAAAGATGTTCTTCAGTTAACTTCAATTCTCCCTCATCAGATATTTTCATTATAATACACCTCAATACTTAATATACGAATTCCTATAATTAATAATTTTGTGAAAAAAATATTCCGAAAGGAATATATACACGGAATTCAATGACAATATAATGCTACCGTCAATAGATGAAATAAAACAGAGAAGAAAAAAGTTAGATCTAACACAAAAACAGTTAGCCAAAGTCTCAAACGCTAGCCAGTCAGTGATAGCAAAAATAGAATCAAAAAAGATCAACCCATCATATTTAATATTCAAAAAAATATTTGACGCACTGGATTTATTAGAAAAAAAAGAAGTAAAAAAAGCTAAAGATATATTATCATCCAAGATTGTTACGATAAGAAAACAGGATACTATCAAAAAAGCAATAGCTGCTATGAATAAATTCAATTATTCTCAATTGCCAGTAGTAAACAAAGGAATAATTATAGGAAGTATCACAGAAAAATCGATCGTAGACTTAATAGCATCTGGAAAAAATATAACAGAATTCTCGAGCGAGCCTATTGAAAAAATAATGATCGAGCCGTTTCCTAGAATCAGCGAATCGACACCAATAACAACGATTTCTGTTTTGTTGCAGGACAATCAAGCAGTTCTTGTAACGCACCATGATAAAATTGTTGGTATAATAACAAAATCAGATTTTTTCAAAATAAGTAGCACTAATCAACCTTGAAGCTAACAACTTCCTTTATTTTCATCATTTCTAACGGCAATTTATTCATCTCCTCTTTATCAGCATTTACTATAATAGAAAAAATATATTCCTTATTCTTTGTATTAAAACCAAAGTTCTGAACCTTATAATCTTTTGGTAAGATAGATGTCACCCTTTTCCACGCATCCATATCGCTAAGAATAACCTGTAGTGTTTTTTGATATGGTCCAAAACCATGTGTCTCAAAATACGAATCGATCATCACTATAACAAGCATAATCAAAAAGAAAATAATGCTTAGATAGATCAAACCAGCGCCAATTATAATGCCGAGAGCTGAAAATGCCCATATAGAAGCAGCAGTGGTAAACCCAAAAACCTTCTTTTCCTCTCTTCTTATTAAAGCCCCTGCCCCAAGAAAGCCTATACCTGTTATTATACCTCCTATAACAAATAAAGGATTAGAATCTCCACTTAATTGTATGGCGCCTAGCGTTATCACACAGGATCCCGTAGCTACAAGTATAAAGGTACCAAAACCAATAGGCTTTTTCTTGAACTGCCTTTCCAGACCGAAAATACCTGATAGCACGAAGGCCAGCAATATTCTGAATATAACAGTTAATGTTGAAACAGGTTCAACCAATGCACCACCAATAATAAAGGAATATAAGTTACTTTTAAAGTTATCTTAACGAATATCAACTTTTATTGTTTTCTCTAGATGTGTACAAACAGCATCTATAGATAATCTCGTATCGAACCCCCCTCTAGCATCAAATTCAGGGCTCAAATAAACAAATAAATCAGATGTTTCATTAGTGTTGATTTCCAAAACACGTGGTCTTACAACAACCCAACTAGGCCCCTCTAAAGAAACAAAAAACTCGTTATCAAATCCTGTATTAGTCAATTTACCCTTGATTAGCCTACCTTTACCTGTCTCTAAAGTTACATCTGTAGATTGCAGTTGTAGATTTGCAGAAAAATTTTTACAAAACATCTTTGAGTCTAAAACATCGAAAAACTGAAACAAAATGAAGGAAAACACAAAGATTAAAGAAATCATTGTTAATAAGAAAGCCACTACACTTTTCAATTCAATCATTAGAATCACTTGAAAAGCAAAACTAATGCATAAACTAAGTCAACAATACCAACAATAACGCCGCTAAATACAATTAGATAACCAAGTCTCGATGTTACTTTGGACTCTAACACTATCGCGAGAAAAAGAAGGAAATTTGAAATCAGCAGCAGTTCAACCAAAACCATCTAATCACCCCTCATTACGAAAAAATAAAGCACTACAAAAACACCAATTGCAATTAAAGCCCCGACTAGTATTGAAAGTAGAAATCTGTTTTCTTTAACCCTTTCAAGCAAAGATCCTCCAGCTTGAACTTCAGTAGTAGTTTCATTTACAGAAACTATTGTATCTGTGACCGGCGAAATATCGATGCTTTCATTCAATGTTGTGCTTGTGGAAGTTGTAGATGTCTCTTCTTTATCAACAACATTAACACTAACCATTTCTTCATCTTGACTTCTTTCAGATTTAGCTGCCAATCTTGTATCAAACTTACCTTTGGCCCCAAATTCAGGACTATAATAAGCAAAAAGTATCCCACTTTCATTTCCTTCAAGAGTTAGATTTTGTGGTCTTATCGACACCCACGGAACATCAATTGTTAATTCATAATTATCAGGTAAACTACCTTTGTTCAAAACCTTTGCCGTCAACAATTTTCCCTTCCCAGAAACAATTGTTATCTCATTCGATTCAACTTGTACATCAACATCATAGCAACTTTGCGCAACAAAATCTATTGAATCTTCCTTGGTTGCAACCGATGAACTCACAGTAAATGTTATATTATATATTCTTGCGTTTGTCGTCAAGAAAGTAGAATTTATCGTTGCAGATTCCTCTGGCGATAAGGTTGTTTTTTGTGTTACATTAAATGCAGGGATATTTACCTCAAATGTATCTGTTTTACTTCCGGTATTTTTAACAACTATAGAAAATGGTTTCTCTTCCACAGCACATGTAATGATTTCTTTATCAAAAGTAACATCAAAGTCATGGCATTTATTTCTTTTTATAACAGAAGCAGCAGAATCTTTAGCATAACTGTTTCTCGATTTAGCTACTACCTCCAATGAACTTATAGAATGTTCAGACTGGCACATATTTGCAATGGTCAAATTAATGGTTCTAGATTCGCCTGTTTTTAATGCTAAACCCGTTGTTGTCATAGAAACAAAAGATATTGAAGTTCCACCTAAAGTCAAATCAATATCTTCATCAAACAATCCTTTATTACTAATAGTTACAGGTATCGTTCCTTCTTCACACAAACAGAATGAAATATCATTCTGCAGAGCAACGTCAATTATGTGGTCAGGTACAACTGATAGAGTGAATGGAACTGTGCTTTTGGACTGGCCTTTAATTGTAACATTACCTTGATATGTTTTTTCTGGTGAGAAACAGTCAGCTGTGACGAAGAGATAAATTGTTTTTGTTTGTTCACTCTTCAACTGAACTACATCATCAGTAAGTGTGTACCAATCAGTTGGAATACCATCAATAAAAACAGCAAATGTATCATCCTTTCCAGTATTATTAATTAGGATATCATAAGTTGCGATTCCACAAGGTGCAGCCCCAAAACTTTTAGGTACAACATCAACATCAACGCTGAATTGTGCAAATGCGATGCCACCAAAAGTGAAGATAAAGACCATGAAAGATATTAAAATCTTATTTTTCATGATATCTAGATATAAACTTGAGTTAAAAGATATATGTGTGTTGAGGAAAAGTTTTAATAATGTTCGCTATACTAAAAGAGGAAAAATTACAATATAAGTTAGAAAAACTAGATAAGCCTCGATAGCTCAGTTCGGTAGAGCATCTGACTTGTATCTGATCTGACGATAAAAGGATGAGTGAAAGATATCAGAGGGTCGAGGGTTCGATTCCCTCTCGAGGCTTTAACATATCAACCTTCGTTGCATATTCGTGTAAGGAGACAAAAACCGTACCTTTTCCATAATAAGTATTTTGTTAAATGTTTTGGATTATTAAATCCTATTAATTTCATCTCAATCAATTATAAAGTTCTAAAATTGCTTTATATAAATCAGAAATTTAGCGCCAGCCTTAATCAAAAAGTAAATCCATGTCCAAATTTTTCATCATAGAAGAAAATGGTTTAGCTAAACTAATACCAAAACTAAGCATCCAGTCAGGAACAAAATGCAAAACTCTATGAAGTATTAAACTCCTCTTAATTCCAGGACCCAATTTCTCTTTCCACTTTTTATCATAATGCTCCTTCAAAAATCCATAGTCAAACTTATTTTTCTCAAGAGCCCTATAACATGCACCTGCTGCGAATTTCGCACCTATCAAACCATAAACTATTCCCCCACCAGAATATGCTTTAACCTGGCTTGCCGCATCTCCAACAAGCAAAATATTATCAGCAGTAGAATCTTCAATCAACCCATATCTAATGACTCCACCTAACACATCCTTTTTATTAGATACATGGCTAAATCTTCTGGCAGCAAAATTTCTGAAATATTTTACAGCATCCTTCTTTGCAGCCAAACCAACTCTTGCCCAATTCTTATGTTCAGGAACTATCCATGCAAAAAAATCCGGCGTTATTTTTGATCCAAACCACAATTCGACTACATTTTCACTAAAATCACCTTTGATAGTTTCCTGATAACCGATGACATACTCTTCCGGTAGTTTTATCCCAGCTTTTTTTGCAACATCAGAATTCGGTCCATCCGCTCCCACCAAAAGTTTCGTTTCATAATTTTCTTTATTAGTCTGTACTTCTAAATGACCATCAACTCTTTTGAACCCTTCAAATCTAGTTGAAGTCATAATTTTTGCACCAGCTCTTTTAGCCCTCCTTGCAATTTCATCATCTAATCTATGTCTATCAAAAACACGAACCATGTATCTCGCTTCAAGTTCAAGATAATTTCCAGATTGCGCATAAAATCTTGCTTTGTTAACTTCATTCATAATAATTTTTTCTGGTGCTCCACTTAAAGGTAAAATTCTAGGACTATCAATACCAGTGCATTGAACAGGATTTCCTATAGTTGGGTGTTCCTCTAAAACTAACACATCCTTTCCAGTTAAAGCCAGCAACTCAGCAGTTTTTGACCCGGATGGTCCAGCACCAACTATAATTGCATCATACATATTATTTACCAAAATTTCTCTTCACATTTGAGAACCATTTAATTGCTTTCATAAATTCTTTTTTAGAAAAGTCCGGCAACAAAATTTTGGTCACATAAATTTCTGAATACGCCCCCTGCCATAACATAAAATTAGATAATCTACTTTGTCCCCCTGTCCTTATGAAAAGATCTACAGGCGTTTGTACCAAAAGGTTATTTTCAATATCCTTTTCAGTTACCTCTATCTTACCAACTTCCATCATTTTTTTTGCAACCTTCTTGAAAGCCTCAAGCAATTCAAATTTACCTCCATAATTAACCATAATATTTAAGATTCTTTTTTGGTGCTTTGCAGTGCTTCTCATTATCTTGCCCATTAATCTAAAGAGTTTTCGAGGCAATTTCTCAATATCACCAATGAACCTAACTTTAATCTGATATTTTTCTAATAATGATTTAGTTTCATTCTTTTCCCATTTGCTGAGAAATTCATAATAAAGTTTGTATAATTCCACTACTTCCCTCTTCGGTCTTTTAGATATATTCTCAGTTGAGCCTATCCATACGGAAATTTGTGGAATTTTAAGATCAAGACATAACTTTACAAAATTATCCACAGCTTCTGCTCCCTTTCTATGGCCTTTCCACGAAGCCAAACCTCTTTGTTCAGCCCATCTCCTATATACGGGATCTTAGAAGATCTTTCCATCAGGAATTAAGGCAATATGATTCGGAATAACTAAATTATCTAATGTCAAATTTATACCACCCCACTTTAATCCTTTTTGCTATTTTAGATTTTACAAATAAATTTAAATACCCCAACAATGTGTTTCTATGAAATACAATTTGATATTTTTGTTCTATGTTATCTTTTATGCTTTTAAAATTTATTTTATCTGGATAAGAGTTTCGCAGTTGATTATAAATTTCCTTTAAGAATGGTAATTTTGAGTGTGTTTGTTCGGGAAACAATTTCATTAACCTATCTATATCTAATTTTTCACCTTTTTTAATGACTTTCAGTTTTCTCTTCTTTGGTCCATCCAAAATATTCATGAAAAAGTCAGCAGATCTACTACTAAAGCCGTATTTCCATCCAGTAGACCATTTTGTGATTTGGTATCTAAATTTTCTAATATGAATCTCCTCTTTTTTAAGAATTGAGATAATCTGGTCGTACAATTTTCTGCTTTTGGTTGAAAATTCTATTGTTCCATCTATTTTAACAGTACCATCGAATATCAACAATCCTGAAATAAAAGCTAATTTATGTTCTCTAGTATTATTAAGAATCTGACTTGGTACGGAAACTGTAGTTGATTTTTTGCCATAAGGAAATTCTAAACTATGAAAATATTGGACTAAGATTTTATTTCCAATGCGATAACGATGCCATTTTCTATGTGACTCAATTGAACCTTTCTTTTTTATTATAGATTTTATCCATTCTGATGCAAGAAAAATGTTTTCTTTCCATCCATCTGCAATCTCAAAATAGTATGACGAAGCTGGATAGCCGTTCCAAATTTTATTTTGTTTGTATATAGTTCCATCAGCTGCCAAAGCACCGCACAGTTTACTTATTGTTATACCATTCTTATTATTAGGGATAAAATTATTCTTGAATTCTATAGTATTATTGTACACACGTACAATTATAATAAATTAAATATTTATATTTTTCTGTACAATTGTACAGTAATGGTAAGAGTAATTGATAAAAGTAAAATCCAGACTATTATAAACTGCCTCAAAAAACACCCAGAAGGTACTTATATTTCTGAAATAGCTAGAGAAACCAAATTTGCTAAAAGCACAGTTAGTTACATATTGAACAAATATTTAATAGACGAAATAGACGAAATAAAATCTGGAAAAGGTGGATTGTTTAAGATTTTTAAATTGAAGAAATAGGTATAACGTATAGTATGGGGCTGTCGTATAACCCGGCTATTATATCTCTCAGTGAGTAGAAACCGGGCTCCAGAATTTGTTCATGGAGCATTGAAACAAAGATGAAATGAAGAAACCCGCGAGATCTGGGTTCGAATCCCAGCGGCCCCAATTTAATGGATTTATTTAGTTCAAAAGTAATTAAGTACATATTACCCTAAAAATTGATTTAAACAAAGATTTAGAAAAAAGATTCCGACAACTCGCTATGGAAAAATTTGGTTACTCTAAAGGTTCTATAAAGAAAGCCACACACAATGCAATAGAGTTATGGACGAAAGAAAACTTAAAATGTGATAAAGAGAAGGAAGTAGAAGGAAAAAAATTTGTTCTCGAATTCTTATCCATACCGAAAAAAAAGTTTAAAACAAGAATAGATATCAAAAAAATTATCGAGGAAGAATATGAAGTACATTTATTCTGATATTTTCATTTTACCAATTATTTATGACAATGAAACAGATAAAAGAGCAAAAAACGCAAATTTGCTGATAAAGATAGCTGAAGGCAACGTGAACTACTTCCATCTTGCGAAAGGAGACTTCCCGCCAACGAAGTTAAAGAAATAGTTAGCGACGACTCAGATTTTGATGGAATAAAAGAAATACAAAGAATTCCCATATAAACAAATTATTCTACCAACACGTTTTCTAACAAAAATAAAAGAAAAAGGAGAGAGCTTATTTCGCCAAAGTTATGCTCATTGTGGAAACGTTGATTTTGTTTCCCCCTTCAACTTCTCTCTCTTCAGTTCCTATCTCAATGTTTCTAACCTTAACATCTGATAGGAATTTGTGTTTCACAATCTCTGTCACGTCCACAGCTCTTGATATACTTCTACCTCTAGCTTTGATATATACCTCATTGACGCCACTTGTAAATTGCGTCATTACAGCTAGAACATATGCCATCGCAGGTTTCTTACCAATAAAGACAACATTATCACCTGCTTTTACTCCTTGTTCCACTTTCTTCTCTACCATTGTTTCACCTCTCTAGTTTAAAGAGCATTACTGTTGTTGTATCACTATATTTAGAAGCGAAAAAGCATTTAAACTTTGTGTTAACAACTCATTCCTTCTTGTCTTAAACTAAACGCGTCAAACCACCAATTATTTCTATATGGAAATGGTGAGACAACTTCTATGCAAATTTTGTTGGTAGACGATTTTGCTGTTATAGTCCTACTAATTTCATTATATTGACCATATTTAATTTGATTTCCGTCCATCGACCCACTGTCATAACCATCATTTGTAAATATACGGATACGACCAGACGCTGGATCAGTAGCATATATTTTGTTTTCATTTTGAACATCGTATAGGTCTGGATATACGTTAATTGTAAAATCGTATTGTCCAGGAGTCAACCCAGAAACATCTTGACACATCGTAAACTGGGTTGGGCCCCATTTGAAAATTTTCAAATTTCTATCATTATCAACATAAAACTGATCATCAACAGTCCCTTTTGCAAGCGTATTTGCTTCTGGGGGTAGATATTCTATAGTATCAAGATTATTTCCTGTTCCAGGATCTATTGTTTCAATATTTTCATTGTCACTACAAGAAGGTGTCTGACCACATGTTAAAGTCCAATCACCCGGCATATTAATACTCGTGCCTGTTTGTGCATATGAACCACCGAAACTAGGGTTAGTCAACATGTTAGGACATTTTGGAATAGTAGTTGAAGTCGTTGTTGTAGTTGGTTTTGGTATAGGCACACCTAATTCCTTAACGCACCATCTACTTCCAGTATTTGGCGTAGGCATGGGAACACCAGATTGATCTTTACAATTACAATCAGTGCATTCCCAAAGTATCGGCACATCTTCGCACTCCCTAATACCAGTAATAGGATCAATATTACATACTGTTTTCCATTTTATTGGTGTCCAAACACAATCATTTATGTCCATTATAGCAGAATTTTCAGGGCAATTTTTCTTTTTAACATCTATTGTGGCATATACGGAAAATTCTAATTCATCATGATCTTTTGTAGAAAGTAAATGTTTTTTATCTATACAAGTGAATGTTGCCTCCATTGCACCTCTAGTTTCTTTCCAAAATTTACAAACTTTACCATTACAAAAATCTTCATTTGTCCTTTGACCTTTCGGTGGCGTCCAACTAAAAGCCTCTTGTAATTTTTCTTCAGAAACACTCCCAATGACTGATTTTCTGTTCCCGTTTGAATCCAATTTAATGCCTCCACCACACAATGGCCCTGTTGTTCCAAGTTCGCATCTATTACAAAACGGTGGATTTTCCCATGTTTGCACTTCATCACTTCCGGCACACTCTTCTGTTTCAGTATAATTACAAGCAAATCCGCCACTACAAGTTATCCTTGAACTCGTTGGAAATCCCCCATCATCAAAACCCCTTTGTAAATCCTTCACAGCTACTTGTGTGGCATGTTCAACACATGTTTGGAAAGTCGGACAGTGATCAATGCTGGGACAATCACAAATTTTCTCTAGGCAAGTCGCCACTTCATGTTTCAAAACATTTCTATTCGCCCATTCACTATATTGCCTGTACATGAGCCAATATCTCACCGGACTTACTTCCTCATAAACATCATTATCAGATTTTGCATTTCCATCTTCCCCGATTACTTCAATATTGCTCCCATAAGAGCCAATATTATAGCTAATATCATTTAATCCACTATCAACGCTGCTCTGACTAACATCATAATCAACGCAAGCATATTTGGAAACACCATACCTCAGTATATCTCTTTGATTTGCCACATTCAGATTGACAATGTATCTATTAAGATAATCAATTGTATCTTTTGAAAGATGATATCTTACTTGATCAACAGGTGGAATTTTCGGATCAGTACAGATCCAATTTCTCTCTTGTGGTATACCCAATACCCCACCAAGCTTTCCAGTATCTCTCAATGCATTATGACTTGAGAATATCAATGCCACCCTGGAGAAACCCTTCATATAATCAGTCTCCTTGTAAACAAGCTGTTGCTTGATTTGTTCGGTTAGTCTCTTGCCTGTAGAAAGATTAGTGAATGACGATGAAGCCCAAATAATAAGAAACATTGTAATCAAACTAACTATTACCATAAGACTTGTTTGTGCCTTGATTTTCATCACCATGTATACAATTTTCCTAGAGTGAATTGACCGTCATCACTTGGAATAGGTATTATTATAGTGCTGGCCCTAACCCTTCCATTTATTGGAATATCTTGACCCCATTCAAACCCCACGGATTGTACAGTGACATGCCATTTACCAACACCAAAGTTTGTGTCAAAATATTCATAAGTTAATTTTGATACATTCACTCCAAAATCCCCAAATCCATAATTGACAGTTCTTTCTTTCAATAAAACAGCATCACCCAGCATTTGCATAGTGTTTCTTCTTGCTGGCGGAACCTTTTTGTAATAATAATCAATCAATGCCGTGTTCGCTCGATCATTCTGGTAAGTGTCAACGAAAAGTTCCTCAATATCCTTTTTGTTTGACGATATGAAATACATCGAAATAGCTAGAATTATGACTGAAGTTGCAACCAACAAAAATATTTCCAGAATCTCTTTTGTCTGACCTTTCATAAAATCACTGTGTAACTAAAATCTTTTCCCCAGCATTTCTGATATTAAAAATATAACTTCCAGCAGCTTTAACATCTTCAAACTGAATGTCTTTCGTGCAAGAGAGTTTTCTGCAAGACGTTGTACCATCATTATAAAACATACATAATTTTTTGTCATCAACATTAGGGCTTTTTGTTACTTTAATCGTTACAGCATCGCAGACTGGCTTGGAGGGGTTCAGATTAGTCTGTTCAGAATCGATCTTAACATCTCTATCTTGTGATATTGTGTAAGATGTTGTTGCTTCGCATTTTATGGATGCAGGAATACCTATGCATGAAGCCCCATCCTTTTCTCCACTAAATTTAATATCATAAGTTCCCGGTTTCTGCGGAGATCCTTCCCACTCCCATACCGAAAAATCAGGACTTCCTGAAACAACATTAGGATTAGGGTCGACTATTGTTGTTCCTCCATATGTGTTCAGCAAAACACAAGTATAACCGAAAGATGATTCAACCCTAAACCTTACTCTATTATTTCCTATGGAATAAACAGGATAGTGCAGGTTGATTTGATATTGTGAATCAGTTTCAGTCTCACAACTTTCATCTATTTTTCCACTTAATTCTTCTAGTTCCCCATCAGTCATTTTTATTTGCATTATAGCCGGAAAATATCTCGATTCATCTATTTTTATTGCAACAGGATATCTTGCTGTAACCTGATTTCTCAAAGCATTATCTTTCGACGCCTCTTCTTGGCCAAACGACCACACCTCTTTTTTAGCATCAGGGTTCTGGAAAAACAAAGATTCTAGCGCTATTGGAGATAGAATTGTTCCATGCGTATTTAGGAGCAATAAATCAAACTTCTTTATATCCTCCAAATTTGTTTGCCCGATAAAAAGCCAATCCGAATCAACTTTTATACCAATCGGTTGAACATTAACAACAGTCGGGTTTCCATACCCGCCATTATTATGTTTAACAGCAGGACATCCATCATTAGCGCATTTCTCCATCATCATAGCCCACAAACAATCAGCATCATAAGGATCAATTATATCCATTATATATCCAATTCTCACAGTATCAGTCTTTCTTTTTTCCGCAGTATATTTTATTACATTCAGTCCAAACGTAATATCTTCAAAATCAGTATAAGTAAGCCCTCTGCTAGGGCATGCTGTTGGATTACTGCACCAATTATTTGCCTTTTCTATCCACTGTTCTATGCTCTCAGTTTTGTAAAATCTGAAACACTGCTGCGGTGTACATCCCCTTCCGGCAGTGGGATCATTTATACCACAAGAAATATCCTGACCTGTAGCGATGAATGCACCCTTGCCCACAATATGACTATCTTCTGTGTATGCAGCTGTTGTCCTTCCGCTTGTTGTATCAATTAAAATATCTCTCCACGATCCACCAATAGGTACAACAGAAGCGGATTCACTATGACAATCACCTAAATTGTTTAACGTGTCAATGCCATTTGTAAATGTTTCATCAACCGATTCTTCATTAACATTTGTCAAATAAGGCGTAGTGTTTTCATAAACAAAAGGTATAAAGAATTCTGGATCAACATCTATCCCTCTATCCCCATCACTCCAAAGCACACCTCCGCTAAAAACATAATTCTTTAACTTGTCAAGTTCCTGAGATGTTTCGATATCAACTTTGTATCCAAAACTATAATCTCTAGCACAGCTTGGCTCTATATTAGAATATTTACTTTTGAATTCATCTAATTTTTTCTTGTCCAAAATCCTATGCGTTGCAAGTTCACCCTCACTTCCTGAGACTCTACCAATTTCATCATAAGCCAAACAACTTTTAGAACCAGATAAAACTTCTAAAGTGTTTATCGCCTTGTTGTTTAGCCTTTGTTCTGCAGACTCTTCAGCTGTAATGACATTCAGTGAAAAAAGCCTGTTGACAGAAATTCCAATTATTAATAGCGTCAATATAAGAAAAACCCCTTTGATTAGAAATTGGGAGATACCTTTCATTTTATCTGAATGATTATTAATTTCATGATTTAATTATTTTGTTGATTATCGTCTGTACGGTAACACAATTGCTGTTGCGTTTTTTAGGACAAAAATACTGTGACACTACAATTATCAGGGTAAAGGATAGTCAGTGGCAATACTAACAACAGAAGCTAATTCAGTGGAATCTACATGATCCTTTGAAGAAAATCTATTCATTATTGATAATATTCCATTAAGGTTCCTGTCCAACTCCACAGATGAGTGATCTTGAAATTCTATTTCTATACCTGCAATACCAACTGAATCAAGATAATCAATTGCATCTCCCGTTACTGGATAACCTGCAGAATAAGAAGGTCGATTACCACAATATCCAGCAAATATCATGCCATTTGGAGCAACACTACTATGATAAAAAATTACACCTTTGACATTATTTGAAATAAGGAAATCACGCACAGCCCGCGTTTCAGGTTCTGAAAATGGGTTGCTCCCACCACTAACTATATTGTCTTGCCAATAGGCTGTCTCATCCCAATTACAGTCCCAGTTTCTATTTAAATCAACATTGTTAGCATTAAGTCTTCTAGATAGGTATTCGTTAAGTGTTAGTCCTGGGGCCCAAATACCCGAAGAATAACCATCTGGATTCATATTTGGAATTATGAAAAGAGTTATATCATCTGGTATTTGTTGAGGATTTGATTCAAAATACGATACCACATTTGATGCTATTTCAATGCCATTGTGTTCATAGCCACCATGAATTCCGCCAACAACAAGTAGTTTAGTATTCCCATGACCAAATTTAAAAACTTCTATTTCCCTTCCTTCTACAGATTTTCCTATTATGAATTTATTTGAAAACTCTTCAGAACATAAAAATTCAGGTTTGACATTTTCTCCATTTACTTTCAATTCAATGTGAACATGCGTTCCTTCACCTAAATTAAACAATGTACCCACCTGTGTTCCTGAAGGGACATTTTTCACGTTACCTTCACCCCGATTTAAATGACTAAGCCAAATTTCATAATTATTACCTTCGTCATCAAAGCCTTTGTAAATTCTCAAATAACCCCACATTGGATTTAAATCATTAGGAACACCAAGTTCTGCTCCAGTCCACGACCATGTAATAGTTTTGCCATTAATAGAAGGGAGAAAAACAGGTGCACCTGGCCCCGTACTTGATACATCTATTGCATACCCATATGTTTGACTAAGTTTCCATCCAGCTCTTTTTTTATGGCATACATTAATAGTCCCATCAGGATCTATAGAATCTAATGGACCGGTAGCACCACCAATATTATACGAACATCTACCTGCAGCGCTAGCAGATCCAGACCAGTAAACATTACTTCCATGACCTCCTTTACATTTAGGGTAATTACTGTTATACGATCCACATGTGATAGTAGGCGATTTAACGAGACATGTTCCTTGAAGACTGGAAGTTGTTGTCGTTGTACAACGTGTTTCTTTTTGACATTGAGGCCAAACAGGATAATACTGTCCAGCCTTGATATTGACATAAGTCATAACTACAGCAGCTTCGCACTGGTAACAATCATATCCCTGGCTTTCACAGTATGGATCACCTGTAATACAGACATCATATTTTCTAGCACCTATGGTGAGAGAATCTAAATTACCATATACGTCCCAATTCGTGCTACCTGTATCTTTGACAGCTTCAAATATTAGTGCAGCTCCTCCATTGTATGCAGCCAATGCAGATTTAATGTAGTTGTCAGTTCCGTGTTGCTTAAAATTATAGCCAAAAGACGCGTAAGTGTCTAACGAACTAAATTTATTTTTTAAAACTCTTATACCACAACGGAAATTTTTGACTGCAACAGCGCTAATTTCCTCGTAAGTCCCAATATCATTACACGATGATTCCGCCGTACTTCTTGTAACCTGCATAAGGCCGCCTCTTTGCAAAATATAATCGGCTTCATTCCACCCGGTTTCCGTTCCGATAACAGATGCTACTAGATATACCGCATTTTCTACACTACCCGTGTACTGTTGCAAGTTTTCCACAATCACAGCTTCTTTTATCTGATTGTAATATTTGTTGAATCCGTCAATGCATTTTTGATTTCCAACATGGGAAAGGCATATATTAGCAGGACAAGAAACTAATTTTTCTTCACAAACCTGAGGAAGTGTTGTGGTTGTAGATGTCGTTGTCGTAGTTAATTTAACACCACCACATCCAATATTATTTTCTGGCTTAATGTCAAGTTTTTGTTCTTCTTTTCTGACAATTATTTTATCAGAATCTTCAAAGCACACATCACTTATCTTATTACCTTCTATGAAAAATGATACCGACTTTCCAGTAGTCTTGTCTTGTACCGAAACTATATTGTCCGAAACACGGAATACATATTTTTTTACCAAAGGACCATAACTTAATGAAACATCATTGGTTGAAGCAACAACCCTATAAATTGTGGTTTCTATGTCAGAAGAAAATTCTGCTAAAGGCTGATCTTGGGACGATTGACTCTCCTTGAAAAAAATTGGTCTCAACAAAAATAATGCTATTCCCACTGCTATCAGTATTCCAACAGTCAAAATAACTTCTGATACATCTCCTTTCATCTTTTAACACGCCAATCCATTCATATATGAAACTAGAGGACCATTATTTCCTGCATCTCCAGTTAAATCCGGATAAATTTCAAATGAACCCCAACCAAACTGCCCATAATGAAATATAGCTGCGCCAACAACATAGCTATCTTCCTTCAACTTGGAATCATACCATTTAAGGTCCTCAAGATATGAGCTCGCGTCAGTATGAGCCCTCCAACCACAATTATCTTCACAACCTCCAGAATCAATTCCAGTTTCAGTTATTACCAAAGGAATTTCTAAATTATTTGGTTGCAAATATTGTCTGTAAACTTTTCTATATCTCAGTGTAAGCCATCCAGTGTCTCCATCCAAATTACATTGCATTGAAGGTGAACAATATTCATGTAAGCTAAGATATCCACCATTTTGTTTTGCAGCCTCTAATGCAGGCTTAAATTCAGACCATAAAGCCAAATCAGGGTTACCAGCTGAGAACGACCCAATACACGCCTTTCTACTTATACTGTTCAGCAATTTTATTCTTTCAACCTCAAAAGAACTCATCCACTGCATTTCTTGAGCTGTATGACCTGGAACAGGTTCATTATATCCTTCCCAACAATCTACACTATTAGTAGACTCAATAGTACCTCTATTTCTATTAAACCAATCTCTAGCCCTTTGTGCAGCATCTCCATCAGTTGGCTGTTGTCCAGCGGATTCAACAATTCTTCCAACAATAAATGTGCATGGTGACGTCTGTTTTATTTCCTCAGCCTTCCCATAATCGCTATTAAGTTTAACAACAGATGGTTTTGTTGAATCAACAAATTCCATCACACCAGATTTTTGAAATTGTGTCTGAATTCCAAGCTTACTGCGACACGCTAAATTCAAATCACAAGTTCTTGGAGGCATTGTCGTTGTACTTCCAGGCAATGTAGTCGTCGTTTCCTCATCCCCACCATAATTGTCAGTAGGTACATGAATAGGTGGTGGCGGGGGTTTAGACAATTCCAAGTTTACAGCATTACTAGTTCTCTTGAAAGTAACCTCATACTCCTTCACCAACGGCCTTCCAAGTATCTTGTTCACCGCAATCTGAAAATCATTATAATCCTCTAGTGTTCCCATATGCGGCAACCTAGTCCTGCATCTCAGCTTACTGCATCTATTAAACTGCTCCGACTTAAACTGGAAGCATAGATAATCTCCCTCACTTAACTTATCACTCTTAATGAGATCGCTAACAGTCGGCAATACATCATCAGGTTTGTCAGTTGTATAAAACACACGTACTTGACTTGGTATCAATAAATCAAAGGTCAAAAAATTTCCCGGCTCTTGAGAGCATACAGAATCTAAATCTTCGTTTATATTGGAAAATTGCTCAAGAAAAGTTTGTTTTTGAGATTCAATGACAAACGATGCTATTAACTGATAACCTATTGAAAAAACCATTAATCCTAATACAATCCCACCAACAGCTAGTAAAATAGTGTCAGCCATTATTATAATTTGTTTTCAAGTATTTTATTTTTTAAAATCAATATTTATTCCGTTGACAGTCCTGGTAAACCTCACCTCATACTCCTTCACCAACGGCCTTCCAAGTATCTTGTTCACCGCAATCTGAAAATCATTATAATCCTCTAGTGTTCCCATATGCGGCAACCTAGTCCTGCATCTCAGCTTACTGCATCTATTAAACTGCTCCGACTTAAACTGGAAGCATAGATAATCTCCCTCACTCAATTTGTTATTATCTATCAGTTCATCGACATTCAGTAATATTTGATCAGGATTATCGGTAGTGTAAAGAACCCTGACTTGGTTCGATATTCTTATATTTGAAAGATGCGAATTCCCTGGTTCATTTTGGCATACACTTTCTATTTCAGCATTTATTGTATTGATCTGGTTGAGAAAATCATGTTTCATAGCCTGTAAAATATTGTTAGTTAACAAATTATATCCTATGAGAAAAATCATTAACCCTATTATAATTCCACCCGCAGCAAGAATAATCGTCTCTGGCATTATTATAATTTCTCTTCACAGCATTTATCGTTTGAACAATTTGTCTTTGTTTTTAAGATAAACGACTACAGCAATAATTATCAAGGCAAATAATATTAACAAAATTCCTATAGTCACATTTCTACTGCTACTGGTTTTTGTAGGCAAAGTAGTAGTTGTGCTTCTAACAGTAGTCGTTGTAAGTCTTGTTGTTGTAGTTGCCTGCAATGTTGTTGTAGTTGCCTGCAATGTTGTTGTAGTTGCCTGCAATGTTGTTGTAGTGATAGAACTAGGCAATGTAGTAGTCGTCACTGATGGTTGATTTACATCTATAAAAACCTCATCGGATTGACCCTCATTACAGTCTGCTTTAATCTTAACTGTTCCGAGTGGTGAGCCACAACTGGTCCAATTTATACTTGCAATTCCCGTCGATGATATCTTTGGTAGGCACGAAGGACTGCTGACAAGCAATTTGTAAACAATTAAATTTCCTTGTGTACAATTTTCTACAACCTTGCATTCACAAGTCTTGTCAGTGTCGCATTTCCAGTTTTCATTTCCCGATTTGCAGTATTGAATAGTAATAGCAGCTGACACATTACTAATAATAACCAAAAAAACCATAGCTGTAATAAGCATTTTTTTCAGCATGTGAACGCCTCCTGTTTTAATCTATAAATTCTATTCAATGGATTATCAAATCTGTATACAGATATTATTGCAGTTAGCTTTGTCCCAGTAGAGCATGTTAGAATATTTGCTAATGGAATAGATAAAATACCTGTTGATCCCGCATTTAATTTTTGGAATTGTGCATAATAAATTATTCCCTCGGGTTCATGAATTAAATTAACATAAACTATTACATCAACACCCACCAAATTTTTAGTTATTTGTAAATTGCACTTTTCTTTACTGCAAGTAACGTCACTCATATCGAATTGTTGATTTGGTAATGTAGTTGTTGTAGTTGAAGAAGTGGTGGTTGTAGCCTGCAAAGGCACAACATTTGCTGTTATAGACAATTCATCTATCACTGCAGTCGCTTGACTAACTTTATCCATGTTAGACCCAATAAACAAATCATTTCCCAGTGATGATGGAACATTTACAGACAGATCACTTCCTACAAGAACACCATCAACATAAAGCATTATCTCATTGGATCTCCAAGTCGTCCTGATATTGTGCATCACATTTGCCTTCCACGATGAAACATCAGCACTTACAGTATTGATATTGCCAGCACCATCAATTAAATCAAATACAAGTCTGTTGCCAAAGTTTTTGTATATAGATATCCTGTTGCTGTCTTTGCTTTCTCCAACATCAATGAAATAATGTGAAGAGTCATCATTACCATTCCAATATGGTTTAACCCAAAAATCAACTGTTCCCTTGTTGGGGTCGATATTTTTTACAGTCGAATAAGTTAATACATTGTTTGTTTTAATTACAACCCCATCATTTTTTTTGCCCGTATCAAAGCCAGTCGGTGATATTTTGATGTTATCTAATAATATTGTTCCCACATCGGTAGCAGACTCGAAATCAATCTTCAACTTGTTTATCTGTCCGTCATTATCTGTCCACTCAGTATCAGTGATATCAAATGATAGTGTTGCATAATCATTGCTATCAGTTATTGAAAATGACTGTGAGCATGCTTCATCAAACACAGCGCAATCCACTCCATCCGTATAGTATACCTTGATGCTCTTCGGTCCTCCCTGGTACCCCTTGTATCTCAACGACAAGTGATTTAGCGAAGCATCAAAGCTTACTGATTTGAAAATATAGGGGTCAAATGTTGAAGTCAATTGCCCTTGATATTCGCCTCCACTTACACTCCCTCTTATCATATTTTCCTGCCAGTCTTCAGTATTGCTTGTAAAGTCGTCTATCAACACCTCTTTTTGGTTAGGATTTTCACCACCCTGGCACGTCAGAGTATTATCAAAACCGCATAATAATTCAGTTGAAGTTGGTGTAGTAGTAGTAGAAGTAGTGGTTGTTGCTCCCGGTAAAGTTGTACTGGTCGTTGTTGTTGCACCGGGAACAGTTGTAGATGTTGTAGTAGTTCCACCCGGAGATAAAGTGACTGGAATTATCAACTTTTTAACGATTTCTGTTATTCCGCTTGGATCAAAGCATATTGAAAGTACTTTTATCTTTCCGTCAGTACCTGTTGGAACAATAGTAACCTCTGTTGGTGGAATGTCGACTACAGGTGATTGAATGAGATAATCTAATGGCGTCTTATCTTCATTTGTGATGACCCATAACCCCCCATTACAGTTTTGAACAGTGCACTTAAGAGGTTGACCTGTTTGAACTGAAGTTTTGTCACATGCAAGAGTATATTTTGGCGGCAAAGTTGTTGATGTAGTAGTACCACCTCCCACACCACCAGATGGTGTACACGCTCCATTAGAACATGTTTTATCTGCTGAACAAACATTATTACATCCACCGCAATTATTTTTATCTGTTTTTAAATTTACACATGTTCCAGCACAATTTGTAGTTCCACTTGGACATGTACCACCTCCCCCGCCGCCAGAACTAACGCCATAACCAACAGTCTCAGATTGGCATTGATCGCTTATGAATTTTGCCTGATAAGTTTTTTCCGTTGATGAAGCCGTTCCTTTGAAAGTCCATGTCCACTGCCCACCAGTAGGACCGCTTATTTCTGGTTTATCATTGGGATTGGGTGTTGCACCATCACCAGTGTTAATTTTTACATTGGTGTATCCACTTGAAGCAGTAAAAACAAATTTAATTCCACCACCAGGTGTTACAGTAGAAGGGTCAATATTTAATTTTCCACAAGTGCTTGAACCACTACCGGAAGCAGTAGTCCAACAAGGATCATTTATATTCTCACAACTGCACGCGTGATTTCCTTTTTCAGGAGTTCCTCCAACTGAATAACACCAATAAGCGTATCCATCTATACATTTAGCTCCTATAGAAGTACAACTGCCACCTGTTCCAGTTCCAGGACTTGTTGTCCAACACGATGGTGGCGACGAAACCTGATTTGAAGTAATATTGCAACTACAAGGATGGTTTCCTTTGTCAAAACCACGGCTATCAGTATAACACCACCAAGCCCAACCTTGACTGCATACAGGACCTGCAGGAGAACATGAAACACCTTGGGTTGTACCGCCACCAGTTCCAGTTCCTCCACCCCCGCCGGAAGACTTTATACTAAAACTATATGTCGAAGAATCATATGAAGCTTCACCATTCTTGGCAAATACAATCCATTCATATCTATGACCATTGACTAGACCACCAACAGAACAAGAAATAGTCACAATATCAATATTATCCCCACCACCACCACATTTTACATCGAAGTCTCCGCCTACTGTTGCATCTTGGAATTGTACTTCATGAACGCGTGAACCACCGATGCAACTGTCAAGTTTATAATCAATTTTAACCTTAAGAGTTACACTAGTAGTTCCAGCTGCCAATTGGGCACCGCTGACAGGTTCAGGAGAAGTGATTGTTGGTATCCGTGATTCACAAAGTGCGCTGCAACACAAATATGGAGGTGTACATGTGTTTGCGACATTACAAGGGGGAACAGCCAACACAAGACTCAAATTATTTAACATTACAACTAAAATTACAATAAGTATTTTACTACGTGATTTCATAATTAAAATATTGAATTCTTTTAATATTAAATTTTGTGAGAAAGGTTTACTTCTTAAGGAACAACAACGTTCATCGTCTTAGCCGTTCTACTGCACACTAAAGTCGCCAAATAATTTTCATCCACATCATCAATAGTAACAAAATAAATTATTTTTAGCCATTAACACGAATCCACCGTCAATGCAGCTGTTGCCTTTCCCTGTGGTCCAGTACAAATCAACTGCACAGTCCATGTATCAGGTGCCTTTGTACAAATTTGATTCAAAGTATTTGTTATAGAAGGCTGAGATCTAACCTTGCCACCAGAAACAGTTGGTGTTGCTCCTACAGTCGGCGTGTATTCCCCATTAAGAACAACTATCCCCGAAGCCGAGTTACATCCAGTATTGCAATCTATTGACCACGGTGTTGTAGTTTTATCCAATTTACAATTAGACAGAGTTAGCGAACCACCAGTAACTATATTCATACATGAAGCCGATGCATATCCAGCCTGCTGCCACCACCAATCTGCCTGCAAATCAGTTGGTGGAGTATATCCCAAATCAGCCCACATCTTCGGATCTTTGTTGCAGCTTCCGGAATAAATACCAGTATTCTCATTTGTGATTAGCTTAATTGCAGTATCACCCGGCAATCCTTCATCAAGTTGATAATAATCACACAATACTCTCAAACAATTTTCAGCTGTCAGTCTGTAATTACCGCAGCTGCAGTCTGTTACATGGAAGCAATAAAGCGCATCTTCGCAATAAGGTAAACTTCTGACAAAATTACCTCTATATTTTTCTCCAGGTCTTTTATCACCAGTAATATCTAGATTGACCTTCTTCAAACAATAATCAACAGCATCCCTTCTGTTACAATTACCATCTCTATAGCTGTCACAAACCTGGTTGCACGAAGCCTTTTGCGCTGTTATCTGATACGCATCTTCAAATGCCCTTAACTGTTCATTTATCTTGTCAGGCTTTACTATAGCCGTGAACATCCTTATCAAAACAAGAACAACAATTATAAGAACAAACATACCAAATATAATTTCCAAAGCCCCAATACCCTTCTTCTTCATTCTATCCTGTAACTATTATTATTTTTCCTAAATAAATGTTATTGTTTGTTTGTCCACAGGTTTTCACATGTTATCTAGTCAAATTCTGTAAAACTTCTTCATAATCTGCTCTATTTGTGAAGATCTTCTTGGATTCAAAGATACCTCCATACCATAGTGAGTTGGTTTACTCAAAATAAATCCATCTCTAATAAGATCTCTTGTAATTTCTTGAACTCTTTTCAAACCATGTTTTCCAAGATCACGCTCATTCCATCCCCTTTTCAAATTGTCAAATGAAGTGTGGGATTCTCCCCACTTACCTCTTTTAGTTAGCTTCAGAAATATTCTTACCCTTATTTCGTCATCTGAAATCATAGGTACACTTATAATACCTTTGAAAGTCATGTTTAAATACCTACAGATATATGTATTATTTATGACAGACGATACACTGCTAATTCAATTTCTTGGAAACAACCCAACCTTAAGGGTAATCGACTTTTTTTTAGATAATAGAACTGATTATTCAAAAAAAGAAATAATAAATGCTCTTGGAATGTCAAAAACAACTTTCTACAAAGTTTGGAAACAATTGGAGAAATTTGGTGTAGTAATGCCTACAAGAAGATATGGAAATGCGGTGTTATTCAAAATTAATGAAAACAACCCCATTGTCAGAAAACTGATGATTTTTGACTTTACATTAATTAAACAGGCTATTCCTTACGCAAAACAGAAAGTTAACACATCTAGAAGACCATTGAAACTATAATAAACAATATTTCTGTAAAATAACTGTTAACTTGAATTTCCTTTACAGTTAAAGATACACAAGAATATTCAAACTAATTCAATATGATAGTAATTACTAACATAATCAATCCAAACAAATCAATATATCATTATTCAAAACACGTTTAGATGCCATCGATATTTTTTTATTTTCTACATAATCAAATCCAATATAAATTGTATTAGTATTTATCTCAGGAGAAACGCAACTTTCCACTCTAGCTACATCTCTTTCTTTACTTATCGTTCTAACAAAATTCTGTATGTCATTAAATGTAATTCTTTCTTTTGCCTTACCCTTGAATTCGAAACACTGATTAGTCACAAATCCATACAAAACATTTTTAAAATCTTCATAGCTTATCTCACCGCCATTCAAAAATTCACACAAATAAGTTGCATTAGCCACAGGAACAAAACTAGACTTATCCTCACCCTGTCTGAAAATTGAAATCATTATCGCACTTGCAATTCCAACAAAAACCAGTAATAAAAAAAACCCAAAAGCATAATCCAAAGCTAATCCCTTCATTTTAACACGTTATCTTTACTTTTCTGATAAGTGAATCATATTGGAAAAATACAGTCTTCGTATTCTTATTGCACTCAATATTGCAGTATTCTTTAACATCATTTTGTAACAAAATTGATGAAGGGTTAACATCCGTTTCTAAACTAACAGCATAGCATAACCCATTTTCAGGGCATTGGCCTTCTTCACTTTTGCCCCAGCATAAATTACAATATTTTCCAACAATATCTGCTGTTAACGAATTCTCATTTGATGGCTTATCTATTTTAATTTCGCATTTATTTTCATTGCATGGGGGAAAAATACAAATCCTACTTATATTATCCCTGAAAGTCCACATGATACCTATGAGCACCATAACTACAACAAAATACAAAATCATCTTCATCGGATATTCTAAAACCATCGACATCTAAATTACCTCTATTTTCTTAGCATCAGCATTATATCTTATAGCAATCGATTTAGGTCCTGATATTACTCCTGTTTTCCACAATAAAATATTCGAATATCCCTGGTTGTCAAGCAAGGTCTTAACAGAACTTTCCAATACTTCGCCGTTAACACCTGAAATAATCATTTCATAGCATAACTGGTTTCTTCCGAAATTAGCTGCACCCGTTTTTTGCCAGCATGCAGCTACATGAGTAGCAATTTCGAAAGATATCTTTTCCGGAATGTTAGTATTCAGTTCTATTGTCTCCAGATTAACAGAAATTTCAGATGAACAATAAACAGGCAATGACGGTCTAAGATGTGAAGGCAACGGCAGAATAGAAGTCACGCCTTGAAATACAGAACAATAAGCCTTACTCAATGCAGGTTTAATCCTCGTTCCTATCAATGCTATAAGCAGTGATATCGCTACGATCGCAAGAATCATGTAAGCAATTGTTGACAATGCAATGCCTTTCATTTTCTCTGTATAATTTATAGCTTTCATAAAATAAACAGATCGGTCGCTTTGAGAACCGCTGGGAAAAATGCTGAAGTTGTCAGGAAAAGTTGAAATTATTTACACTTACACTAAACGCTCTTCAACAAACTATATTTTTCCTTGAGCACCATAATCCTAGTTATCTTTTCTTTTATCAACTCTTTTGAAATTTCTCCAGAATTAATCATAGATACAATAGTCGAATATGCCGCATTAGCATTAGAAGAAGAGCTAAACAACAGTATATCAACATTTGTCGCAGCCCTTTTTACCATTTCTTCAAATGTTATTCCTAAATGTGTATTTTTGCCTGTAAGCGAATCTGATATTAACACAGCATTTGGTGATATTTGTCTAGCCCGGTTTGTTAATGTGGGTGAAAAAACAGCTAAATTATTAGGATCAATATTTGTGTAAACTATGTTATTCATCATTATCATATCCAAATCATTTGACAATCCAGCATAAGGTTTTATATCACTATTTTCCAAATCCTGCATAGTTCTGCTATCTGTTGCTTTCTGAAAATCACTATTGTCCATCTGATTCCCATAACCTGGGAAATGTTTTCCTGTAGCTATGACACCCTCATCATGAAGACCTTTAGCAAAAGCCCTGCCTATAGTCTCAACATTTGCAGGATTTCCGGAAAAAGATCTTTCTTGATTATATATTAATCCAGACAAGGATACATCCAACACAGGCGCAAGATTGGTATTTAGATTATGTTGTTTCATTTCTATTGCGATATCCTTCGCATGATTCTCAATATCTAATATACTCATAGTTCCAGATGTATACCTACTTCCAATATCCCTCGCAGAAATTCTTCCAGGATTAAAATCTTTAGGCATTCTTCTAACCAATCCACCTTCTCCATCTGTAGCAACAAAAGGCCATATCTGCACATTGTTTATTACAGTAGGTATAGGAGAGAAACCGGCTTGTATATTAGAAGCAAACAAATAATAATTTTTATATTTCGTTCCATCAGGTGTAGACATTATCATTTGTTCCACCAATTGCTCAGTAGTCATTCCATTAACCAGATTAACAGCTAATGAAGGGATAGTTGTTGTAGTTGTAGCAACTGGAATTGTAGTAGTCGTTTCTTCAGTTGGTAAAGTAGTTGTTGTACTTTTTTTTATCACCTCTTCAGAGAATAATAAAACCTTTCTTTCATACCCATCATATCTTACTTTAATTTGGTATTGTTTGTTCGCATCAATTTTTTTGAATTTAATATCCACAAAATCTCTTTTCACTTTTTCTAAATCCTGTTCTATGCCCTTGTCAGTCGAAATAGCTTTAATGACAAAACAGTCATCTACAATGCTATCGCTACCAGAATTATGCTTACTCCAGCACAAGTTAGAGCATGTTACAAGATTCTGTACTATTAGCTCTGAGGCCGTATTCTGATCCAGGTAACATATCTTTGGAACCGTCTGCCAACTAATAGTAATCAAAACAATAACTGTGAATATTGGAACAACAATAAGCAATAACCCAACAACATTTTTTTCAACAGACAACAGCACCACCCGAACCAGTGACTATAGGAATTATCAATTGTTGGAATGCAATCAATGCTATAACACTAACAGCGCCATAAACCATCATCCCAGTCATGAGACTCTTCGCTATTAAATAATTTCTTGAAGTTTCATCAAACCCATTCTCAATCCCATTAAGCAATATTGAAAAAATAGTAATGATCTCCACAGTATAAATTCCAATAATTATTTGCAACACGGTCATAGGCATTACTTGCGTAAAATTCCCAACAAGGTCATTCAGAATGCTTCCAACACTAGCTGTTGCACTTTGAACAAATGCTACACTAAAAGATCTTTCAATCTGTTGCAACTGGCACGAAAGTGTCCTCAGCATATTAAGAAAAAATATACCCAAAACTCCTGTCATGGCACAAACAAGTGGCACAACAAAGGTACTCTCCAGTCTAGCACTCGCCCTTACATCCTCCAGCAATTCTTTTATCTTAGCTTCAATATTGTTTAAATTTTCCAGATACGATCCGATTGTCTTAGCAACATTTCCTAATAGAACAGAACTTTTTGATGAGGCATCACCCAAGATCCTCATTATCTCTTCAATAAGAACCGAGGGAAAAAATCTAATCAATCCATCTTTGCCAAAAATTGCATTCATAAAATCCGTGCCTAGGTTTTTCATTTTGTTATACAGTTGCGAAAAGAAATTGTAAGTGGGATTCTTCTGTAGCCCTAGTTTTTCATATTCATCCAAGCTCTTCTCAATACCCTTTTCAATAGGATAACCCTCAGAGAGGAAATTGCCTAAAGTATACAAACCCAACTGGAAATCATTTTCAATGCCCTTTATCTGATTTCTGATATTAATTCTAGGAGCACTTTTCATGTAGAAATACAAAAAGAAGAATACTGCAACGCCGAATGTCACAGAAAATGTAGAGACCAAATTTTCCAGACTAAACTCAGCCTCCTTTTTCAGCATATCAAGCTTCACTCCTTCACTGGCCACCGATAAGTTAGAATACAGATCAACAAAATGCAGGACACCATAAACCATTATCAGCAACGACACTACAACAGCAGCAGGCGCAATTGGTATCAAAACAGTTTTTGTAGATAACCTCAACGGATATCTATTTGTCGGAGGTAGTTGTGGATGTTTGGAAATATCCGGAACCATAAATGCAGATGGTCTCTTGAGTATTATCCTGTTTACAAGAAACAGCAGCAGCAAAGGCAGTACAACTGTATAACCAATTCCTAAATAAAATGGATTAATAGAGTTATGCAGAAACATTGAAATCAAGGGAAACATTATTATTCCCATAACAGGCAGCAGTATTCCAAGAAAATACAAAATATTGATAGGCCCGTTAATATCCTCAACATAAGTCTTCATCTTCCTTTCCGTGCTTGTCAATAGAAAGTTAAGTGATTTCATCAAAATCCTTTCCCTCTCACCCTCGGATGGTTCAACCAGAATATTGTACAAAAGCGTAATCGATCTTACAAAATCCTCATTCCACACCCTCCACTTGGCCATATAAACTGCTAGCGCATCCTCAATTGTGTTATATCTCCCTATCTGCAGATCCCACATTACCTTTTTTATATCCTTTGACAACGGCCCTTTAGAATGAGCTGCAGCAAAATTCATTGCGCCTTCAAAATTCGGATGCAGTTTAAGGTAGATTACCATATAGAGAATGATCTTTATTGATTCGTCGCCTGTTTGTATTCTCAGTACTTGAGACATGAATCTCGGATAAGTGAATACCAGATAGCTTGTAATGGCTGGGATAAGAAGAAGAAACGGCAATGCACGCAAGTTATTTGCTATCAATGCAAAACTAGCGAATGCTATCGAAAGCAACAAGAATGTTAAAATTGTGGCTGATACAACACCTCTTGTGGAAACATTGAGTGTTGAAAATACAATATCCTCTTTCAACTGTCTACTTGATTTCTTCGGTAGATCGAGACCCAACACCTCACTATATCTACACAGCTTCTCAAAACCACTCTTAGCTTCCTTCGCTTCCTTCTCTTGAAACAAGAAATTTAGATATTCTTCCGAGATAAGAGGCTTTTGCTTCTCTTTGATTTAAACCACAAATATTATTCCTTTAAATGAAGAAATATATTTAGATGTTATGTCCAATTATCGTCTGCTTATACTTTTGGCAGTAATAATCTTTCTTTCAGGCTGCACTACTCAGAACGGTGGGCAAACTTATAATAATGAAGTTATAAAAGTTGATGTTGAGGCCCCGCAAAAAGTTTTGCCAAATCAAAACATAGACATAACATTATCAATATCAAACACTAACGCAAATCCAGTTTCAAATCTAGATGTTGTAATGACAGATACTTATGGCCTAGATATTGCAAGCATAAATTGCGATCGTGGTACAAAAATAGACGGTGGTTGTCATTTCGATTCAGTTGCTGGCTTTGAAAATTTAAGAATAAACTATAAAACCGGAGTACCTAGCACATACGTCACAGGCGCTACAAGCGTTCAAGTAAATCCAGAAATAACAATAACTTATGATTATTCCGGGCAGACAGTATGGACTATACCGATAGTGAAAAAGAATTACGCGGGCACTATTAGCACAAAGCCGCCCACGTCAACTGCAGGTCCGATACAGGCTACTATACAACGAGGCTTAGACGAGAGTAGTCAAGAACAAACCGATAGATTAGCGGAAGACGGCTATCTATTCATTACCATAACATTAAATGACGCATTAGGCAATCCTATAACAATAACCAAAGATAATTTATGGGTAAAACTCATCAATTTAGATATAGACAAAAGTACTAGTGAAAATGTCTGTGATTTTCAGGGAACTCCTGTTAAACTAACTCCTTTAAAAGATGTAGTAATTCCATATGACCCAACATTAGAATGTGGTTTGCGGGCTAAAAGTGTATTGCAAGAAGATCTAGAAAACGCCCAAATTGAGGTTAATTTCAACTATCAATACAAAATAATCAAAAATACACCAATGGAAATTCTTGCTAGAAAGAGATGAATATCGTGATAAAAATAATTTTTCAAACACCAACATCAGATCCACCAAAAGATAAACCCGATTCACCAAAACCAGAAGAACCAACAAAAGAAGAACCAAAATCAACAAAACCATCAATTGACTGGAGAACTATAATAATTTTTTTATCATCATTAGCAGTAGCAGGTTCAACAGTATTTGCAATCTATTATTTCAAACTCATTACCATATTTCTAGATCCCACATTAGTGATGATCGCTTATGGACTGATTTTTCTCACTATTTTTTTTGGTATAATGGCTTTGTTCAATATTAGTTTCGCAAAGAAAATTTTAATATTGGTAATAGTAGCAGATATTATTTTTGCTTCTTTTTTCATCTTTGTAAGTACTGCTTTTGGAAAGGAAGCTGCAGCATCTGCAATATTCTTCTTCAAAAAAGCCACAAAAGACATCGGTAAAAGTTTTTGTTACCTAAAGCCAGAAAACATTGCTACTGGCGATTATTCTGATTGTCGGGAAGATGAAGTTGAAAAGGAAGGAGAGTATGAAAGCTTAATGGTGGAGTTTGGTACAAAAGAAGGCAATAATTTAATACCAATATTAAAACCTGAAAAAGGAGAACCCTACACTTTAGATCTAACTTTGTCTAATGTCAATTCTCAGCAAGATATTGTTGTCAAATCCATTACCGCATACGCTTCTGTAACACCCTTATCCGCTTTAAATGATCCAGAAAGATTGTCACTCACCAAAACAGAATATCTCGACGAATTTACATTGAAAGCCGGAAAACAGCAATGGTTAAGAATTAACTTTGATTCAATACCTGAATGTACTAGTTTAATATATTTCCTTACTAGAACAACAACTTTGCAAAAAGGCGGAGGAATTTCATACTTCAGAATAATTCCAACACGTCAGGGCTTAGATGAGAAATATTTTGATACTAAATACACTCTACCATCAACAAAAACTGATGCAGGACCCGTCGATGCTTACGCCTTTGTCTATTCAACACTTCCTAAATTAATAGTAATGGACGAATTACAAGGAAATAGTTTCGATGTAATAATAAAAGTTGCAAACTTATTCAAAAAAGGTGTTGCGGGTGTTAAATCTTTAAACTTATCAACGACTTTTGATTATATCACCATCGACAAATGTTCATCGCCAAAAATTCCTGATATAGAACTCACAAAATGTTCAGAGCAGGAGCAAGAAAACTGCGTTAAGATGAATTTAGAACAGGAAGAAAATTTAGACATCGCTGATACTCTTGAAATCGACTGCAAGGCAACAATCGATTCTTCAAAATATGATGAGAATGCAGTCACCGGTTGGATTCGTGTATCAACAGAATATGAACATTCAATAGATTCGGAAGATTTCCCAAGAAAGGCAGTATGTAATAATCCTACAATAATAGGAGGATCCTTTGGTACAGGCGGATGTCCAGAAAACCAGTGCCTGTTGGACAGACCTTCTAAAAACAATGTTCAATATCCTTCATGTGGTAATAAAATTATAGTTGAAGGGACAGATCCAACAAAACCAGATTCATGTGACAGCCCGAAAAATATTTACAACTTCATACACGATAATTCAAAAACAGCATTGGATCCTTATGATGTAGATAATCCACAGCTCAAATCAGAAATAGAAAGTCAACTTACAACAACTAACTTTTTAGGTTTATCCGTTCGCATTAACAACAAGGTAGTTCCTAAATTAGCAGAAGTTGAAAACATAATTAACTCTAAATATTCGCATAGCGGTACAACATATGAATTCCCAAGCGGTACATATACTTTCAAAAATAGCGGTAGCTACAATTTCAGGACAAATGTTAATAACCCAAGCGTTTTGAGTTCTCATTCTTTTGGTACAGCATTGGATTTGAATGCAGAAACAAACTGGGGCAATCTTGCTGGTTACTCATGTCAATTTGATATTCCTCCTGAATTAGTTGAGGCGTTCGAATCTATAGGTTTCAGATGGGGAGGTAGATATTGGCCTCAGTTAGATCCAATGCATTTTGAGTATATACCAAGTTGTATCTCTACGTCGTCAAGTTCTACTGGAGATAATACAATTTTAGCAAAATGTCCGAGCCAAGATGAAATAAAACAAAAAATTGCAAGCACAGCAAAATCTATTGGCGTACCAGTAGATATAATGTTAGCAGTATCTGAAGTTGAATCAGGCTTCTCGCATTGCGATGCATATGGTAATGTAAAAATAGGAAGAGCAGCAGGAGAAGTAGGTTTATTTCAAGTAACACCCGGAACTGCTGGTTGTTCTAAAGAATATCTTAGAGATCCAAATAACAATATCGAATGTGGTGTTAAAGTTTTCAAAGGAAAACATGATGCTTATTATCCATCAAATAGCAATGGCGATAAAACAGATCCAAATGATGTAGACTACGATCCTCTTAATTGCGGTTATTACTATCCCGATGAATGGGACAGAGCTATTAGAGGTTATAATGGATGGGGCTGTCCTTACGAATCAAATAAAAATTATGTGAATTTAGTTAAAGATCGAGTGCCAAAATACAGCAGTTATAATTAATTAGGAGAAACAATAGAGCAAATATCATTATTTGACATTATTACAAAATCATTTGAACATTTAACAACGCTAGGTAAATCTTCTGGTTTATATTTAGAGCCGGTAGCAATTTTTTCAACTAAAAACTTCACTCCTATTACACTTTCTGTTCTAGAATTTGTTTCAGAATCATATAGCCAATATTTTCCTTTTTCACTAATAACAACCTTAACATAATCTAACCTATCTGTTAATTCTATTGCTATTCTATCATTTTCCAATTCACCTTTGATTTCATTCAAATCCTCACCAGAATTTATTTTGTTAATTACTTTTTCTGCAACATTCAAAATTTCAGCAAAATTTGTTTTCAAATGTGTTTTAATCGAAAATTCTTTAGATATCTTAAAAGGACTTTCATCATAAGTTATTGTAACCGAACCCAGATCAACTGAAATTTCTTGCAATTCAAATACACCCACCGCATTTTTCTCATTCCAATCTAAAGACCAATATTTCGATCTACTTCTATCACTAAAAAATTTAATATAGTCGTTGAAGTAATTTTTGAAGTATGATTTTGATAAATCAGCAATATTTTGTTTAATTTCGTCTCTCGGAACGCTTTTCCAATATGGCAATCGTTCTACAAGATTAAACTCAATTGAATTAGTTTTAGTTACCGAAATTTGCCCAATGTCTTTTACTGTCTGCAAAGTAGCCAAATCACCCGCCATTTGTATCATTTTTCCTGTAGTTTCTAGTCTATTCCCCTCTTGCAGAATTTTTTCTTGAAACGACCTTTTTTCAATAATAATTTTCGTTCCAAAGAAGAACAAAGCTCCTACCACAGCAAGTACTAACATAATAGCTATCCCAACTACAAAAAACCCCTTTTTATTGCTCGCCATTTCGTATCTAATCATAAGTCGAAAATTCCCCCGGAATTACGAAATTTCTACCATCATAAATTTGTGGAAACACAAAAGTTGTTCTAAAGTTATATTTTCCTGTTACAAAATTTCGTTTGCTATTGCAGGAAACGTCATGACCACCAGAAATAACATGATCTCTGTCATTTTTTATACCTCCAAGCAAAAATTTATAGCAGGTCGAAGAAGCTAATTTATTCATAGTTTCTTCTAATTCTGTTGAAGTTTGCACCTCATCCTTCACTAAAGCAACAGCCAAATTGTCGTTATTTAAATAATATCTTGAATTTACAATTGCAAGCGGTATTAAACTGTTCTGACTTAAAGTTATTGTCTGCTCTCTGGCAACTGTTATGGTATATGTAAAAAGGTAAACAAATATGACAAGTGAAATAGCTGCAAAAACTAGAAAAATGTTTATTGCTAATAGAGTTGCAATTCCCTTAGAATCCATCCGGAACATTTAAAATCACTCTCGTACCATCGTTTTCTATTTTAGCAGGGAAACAGCCTATTGGCCATCTTTCAGTTGATATTTCATCAATTCTTTTGTTAACTTCTTGTATGTTAAAACCACAGCTTATAACTTTACAAAGCTCTGTTCCATCTGAGGATAAGATGCATATTTTATAGTTATTAGTAGAGGATATTTTTTCAATTTTGATACCATCACTCGTTTGCATCAATTCATAAATGCTTATATCATTTGAATATTTATTTTTAGAACATGCAATAGCTAAATTATTAGCGATATTTGAAAGTGGTGTTTTTACCAAATTAATCTTCATTTCAGCAGGATATCTTTCATTGTTTCCATCTGCAATAACTACGGGTATGCTATAAGTCCTCAAAAACTTTTCACCAGGAATTTGTTTGCATTTTTTACCCTGTTCAAAAAAATTTTTAATTGAGACAGCAGGAAATCCGATATCAAAAGACTCTTCTGTCTTCAAATTTTTTACTTGGAGTGAATAATCATATTCTATGTAGCTGCAACAATCTAACTCTTTTTTTGAATCTCTAATTTCAATCAACTTTTCTTTTGAAATAACCGCTTTCTCTGGCTGGTTATTAGTATCTTTGACAACGAGATCAGAAGATGTTGCTATAACATTCAATATATTAATCGCCTTTCCGACTTCTTCATAAACCTCCTTTTCATTTTTGAATTTTACAATGTCACCAGTTAGAAAACCAAAAATTAGAATAACAACGGATAAAGTAACTAAAGCGCCAATTAACTCTCCAAAACCTATTGCTATAGATAATCCTTTATTCAATAATTTCCACCTTCAATTTGTTAATAGAATATTCTTTTCTGATTTTTACATCAAAAAAATTCTCAATTTTATCGGGTGCAGTGAAATCAACTCCAGAGCTCGATGAAGTTTTCTTGAAAAGGTTTTCCAGTTCTTCTTGATTAAATCCTAATGGCAATGATGTAGCTCCCTGTTCTGCATCTATAAAAACCATTCTTCTACCAAATAACGCCGTATAAAAAAATTTTGTTGCTGGTTTTAAATAAATTATTTCAACAGAACCCGGAACACCAGCGGATACAGTAATAAGCTCGCTTAAACCATCACTTACAGCCTCTGAACTTCCTTTGACAAAAAAGTAAGTGAATACGGCAACACCTTCGAGTATTTTACCGGCCATCATTAAGGTAATAATAAAAATACCGATCGTAATTAAGATAAAATTTAACGCCTCTTTACCCATTCCAAACACATCCTATTTGTTTTTCACAAGCTTCCTCGCCTTTCACTATAATATTTCCACTTGCATCTACTATATCGTGGAATGAGTAGCAGGGTATAACTGTGCCTAAACATTTATCAATATCAGGACATATAGCTCGTCTACATGATGTATCTCTTGTTTTAACTAAACTACATCCTTTTTGTCCTCCGCATTTATCTAAAGGCGAACTGCTTGATACGCCAAACAATGTACAAATAGCTGCATCACCAGTACATCTCGGTATAAAAACTTCTTTCACTGTTATTACAACATCATACTCTTTAGCTTTAGAAGCGTCAAGTTTACCACCCTCTTTAGAGAAGTCAAAGATCACAGAATTCATTCCATATGGACACTGTGTATTTATCTTTCGAATAAAATCTTCATTCTTCAACCGGTATTCTAAGTTCATGTCACTTCCTTTGAATTCAGCATACGTTACGCAATCCAGCAGCTCAATTTTAGAAATATCGTCAATATCAGAATCTCCTATTTGACAAGCCCTATCTATAATTCCACTTATTTTGTTTTTAAAAAGATAATTGCACGCATCATTTTTTACTTTCTGTCCTATTACACCAGAAATCGCTACAACAACACCTATAATCAAAACAGTTCCTATAATTACCACTATGAACGAATCAACGCTGCCTTTCATCAATTAAGAATAGATTTTTGTGGTTATTTATTTTATCTTGAGTTAAACATCTTCGCAATCTATAATTGCACCACCTGAAGAACCAGGTTTGCATACTGCCTCGTTATCACAAAAATCTCCTCTACCACCAAAATTACCACTACATTTTCCATCTGTATCAGAAAAATCTTTTGGAAAATCTCCTGTTTGTAAAGTACACCACTCAGCTAACAACGCTTTACATCCATTGAAAGCAACAGAATCTCTAAATGGTCCCAATCCAAGATATAATAAACTTACAATAACACCAAGAACTATTAACGCTAAAATAATCTTAACAATCGTTTCTTGAGCCATTCCTTTCATTGTACCACTAAACTAGATTTGATTTTTTTCTATATTAATCTTTCCTATCACTCAGAAATCCGTTAAAATATGTTTTCCAAACCCTTCTTAATGGTTTCTATAACTTTTGTGATTAAGTCGGGTGCAGATTTTGACAAAATAAACAGCGTTACAACTAGTAAAACTAAAAACACTATCCCAACAACTAATAAAACTAGAATTTTTTGGCTTTCTTCTGGCATTGTACTAGCCCACCACATCTATCATTCTATCTCTAAAGTATACTTCACTTGGAGTTAAATATCCTAGTGCTTGATTCTTTTGTAATTGTAATATGTCACAAATCCATTCAATGTCTTGAATTTGTTGTCTTCTTCTTCATAAGTCCTATACCATCTGATGACGATTTTTTTCACTAATTCTTAAATGACTAGCAATCGTATAATTAGTCTACCATCAATTTTCTTTTCATAATCAATCTTCTCTATCTTAATTCTCTACCCACAATATCGCCCCCTGTTTAATTGTTATAATAGGAGTGACTTATGTTATAGGACAGCACAAAATTTTCATGAACCCAATAAACTTAAATAATAATATGAGCCATTCTTTTTGATATAAATGTTTCAAGATCCAAAAACAAGAGAATATATAAAAATTGAACCAAATTTGCTTTATAGAACTGATGAAGCAGCTGCTTTTTTAAAAGTTGAACCTGGTACAGTCAGGGTTATGATAAGAGATGGAAGATTAGATGCCACATATTTAGGAAGATATCGTGTTTTAGGTCAAACTTTATTGAATATGACAGAATATGCTCCTCCGATAGATGTTCTATATACTCCAGAAGAAGTCGCCGCATATCTAAGATACAGAACACGTACTATACATGCTATGATAAGAAATGGGAGATTGAAAGCAGTTGATATTTCAGGAGGCGGAAAACCTCGTTATAGAGTCTGGAAAAAAGACATTCAAGCATTATTAACCAATTATTCAGTTAAATAATAAAAAGCAAAAGAAACCTCTTATATTTTCAATACCGTCTATATTTTTCTTTAAGTTTCGTAAATTTATCATCTTTTTTCTTTAGTCTCCAAACATAAATAACAACAGCACTTACAATCCCAACAATTGAAAATATAATGAGAGTTTTCATGTTACCGGGTTTTATAATTGTTGTGGTAGTCGTTATAGATACACATTCTTTCGGGCAAATAAGTTCAGATTCTCCCCTATCAGATTCACAAATATTATTCTCATTGCAGATGTAACCCGAAAGCTCAACCTCTTTTATAACCGTATCATTATGCAAAAATCTGATAGTTCTATATTCATCATTCCACGGTATTCTATGATACGCTCGCGAATAATTCACTTCACCAACTTCAAACTTATAGAAAACGACAGGAATCGTCAACGCCACTAAAGTGTTATTTCCTTCTCCTCTAATAAATAACTGATACTCCTCCGTTCCAGGTGTATAAAATACTGTTCCATTAGAATATTTTATATCAACTATCTCAATAGAATCATCTATGTATATAACATAATTCAAAATCAAAATCGGTTCTGCATATGATATTTGTAACAAAAACAACAAACTAAATAGCAGACTAACAAAAACAATGATAAATTTAGTCACAATAACCAGCCTCTCTAATTCTTACCAATATAGAATTATAACCTTCCGAGCCAAATTTAACCGGATTTCCCACCATAATATAATTACCTTGACTATCTCTATACATATTTCCCCCACCACCCATTATATCTGTATCATATGGTGGAGAGTTACCACCTATTTTCTTTCCACATGTTCCAAGATCGCAAGCAGTGTTATCAACACTGCAATCTGTATCACATTTATCATCTGGACCTATTCCATTATCTAATGGATATGGGTTCCCACAACTAGAAAAAGGTTGAGATTCTTTCAGAATACCAAAATTCTTAAAACGAACATTTTGTCCTTCCCAAGTAAATCTATCATATTCATCGCATAACTTAAATTTATGTCCAATTTCATGCGCAGGACAAGTTCTATCAAGACCTTCAGGTAAACCACCGAAGCACATAGCAAAAGGTAACACCATATCTGCAAACCCATTTACTATAGGATCATCACTAAGTGCAAATACTAAATCATGATCATTTAAACCCATATTTTCAACACACTGTAAAACTTCTTGTTCGCAAATGTCCCATGTAGAATCATAATCACTTAAATCGGGGCATTGACAATTCTGATCTAAAATCCTTATGTCAATTCCATTTCTGCATTCTCTGAAAGGAGATTCTTCCAAAAATGTATTCATCCTATCTTGAGCTCTTTTTCTATATGCATTCATGTCGTCATAATTCACAGCAACAACATAAATTCTATAACGATTAGCTAATTTTATTATATTTCCAGTATATTCAGCTTTATTAGAGTTACCCGCCTTATCGCCAGCAATTGTTACAAGTTTGTATTCCCCCACTCGGTTCAATATAAAGGAGCCAGTACAACTTACAAGGAAACTTACTCTATTATGACCTATTGATGCAGCTAAATCCAAACTATCACAATCTAGATCTTGACTATAATACCGAGCTCCATTTTGTTCTATGTACATTTCTATAGAATCTTTATCAAGGTTCACATCTTCATCATAGATTAGAGCTTTAGCAATAATAGGCGAGTTTGTGTAACCAAAAGTTGGTATAGTATACGCATCTATGACAGGCAAGTTATCGTCCGGTAATATTGTAACAGAAGTTTCAATATTATTTTCCTTTGTAGTTTCAAATCCAGACTGACTTCTGCAGGAAATGTAGTATTTTTTCTCTTCCACCATTCCATTGTTTAGGCCAAAACATAGTATATAATCCGAAAATGTTGTTGTATTAGGGTATAAATTATCTTGAGTGACGAGATTGAAATTATCATAATTGGGGCAATCCAAAGTCATCTCATCGAAATTTAGATCTCTATCCGATATCCTACAAATTGAATTTTCTGAAGGAATAACCCGAATCATAGGATTTAATTGTTTTGTGCTGGAAGGACTATCAATAGATGCAAAACATTTAACATCGGGTTTATTATCATATGTAATCTCTTCTTCACAAACTGGACAACTTTTTGTTGTCAAGACATTATAAGTACAAGATTTGTCAGAAGCAAAACACCCATAAAGCCTTCTTTCTGCTGTATAATCATTGGCACAAAACCACCCATTACTAGATGTACATGATTCAGGACACGAAATTATTTCTCTGTCTTTACACCCAGGATATTCAGATAGGTCATAATCATAATAAGCTGGATTATCTTGCCAACTTATTTTATCATCGTCATTCAAATCACAATCATATGGAAAACAGTTATCTGCTCCTGAGTCATAAGTATCGTCAAATATGTTATAATCTAACTTATCCCTTATACCATCCACATTTATATCAGGACAAGCACCTATAGGACAATTTGAGAATTCTGAAGCCAATTTTCCTAAGTTATCTTCAACCCATTGACGGTCTTCTTCATCTACAATTCCATTATTATCAAAATCACAATCAGTTACCCATGCAGCAGCACAATACGACTCCCCTAAACTATATCTAAGATCATCAACATCTTTCTGATCTATTAACCCATCTCTATTTCCGTCAGGACAATCAAATTCCAATTTTGGTTCAATAGTTAGACTTATAACATTACTCTCAAAATCAAGCTTCTCTTCTCTTACGTTGTATCCTCCAACAAGTCTAAGCTGATAATCACCACTTTCTTTTATACAGTCTGAAATTCTGAATTCTCCCTTTATGGCTCTTTCTCCTTTGACAATCACGAAATCTCCAATTTTATAAATTTTACAAAATTTCCATTCTTCATTAGAACTTGCCTTTCTATACTGAACTCCAAGCTGATAATCTTTTTCTGCCAAAAAAGCTTCAATTCTGTCAGTGAAATCAAATTCAAAAGTAAAAAAATCTTTCAGACTACCTTTTGTTCTTAACCCAAGAGTTGGTTCTGCAGCTTGCAGTGTATCTAATAGAATAACTGTTACAAGAATCGTAGCTAACAACACAACACAAAATTTTGTTTTATTCACGTAATCCTCCTCTAAATGTTTCAACTAGTTCTGAACCAAGTTTAGTAACTACAAAAGTAAATGGAAATGTGACAAGATCATCAGTTTTCTTAGGTAATAGAGCAGTTGTTATTTTATATTTGCTATCGCAAAATGTCATCTCCATATCACTATCGCTCGAACAAAATTCTTTTTGTTCCGGAACTGGTTTATTTCCACATTTAAAATTGAGTTTAATCAAATAATCTTCTGAATTCGTGCAACCGTCGGGATAGACATCTTTTATTAAAACGCCATCATTCAGCCCTAAAGGATAAAATTCATTTAATTTTAAATTCATAGTTTTTTCAACATTCTGTTCAATATTTCTATCAGAATAAAAATCAAAAACTATTAATGATTCATCAACGTTAGTTACAAAAGTTATAGGAATTGACTCTTCAATGAATTTTTGTTTTATTGCATCATAATAAAATGGGTTTGAATCACCAGATATTAATATAGTCTCCGACCCTCTTATTTTTACACCTTCTACACCACATTGAGACGGATCACTTCCATACTCATCAGTAACAATATTGTCAGTTACTACTATCGTATTTGGCTGAAGTAATCCTTTAAACATATTAGATAGAGCCAGATAATCAAGTGCGCCAGCAGTAGACGTTTCAATACATTGATAATTTTCTCCTAAATTGGATTTTTCAATCCATGAATCCTTATTGTCTAATTGCACGATTATAGGAAACTGAAATCCACAAATCCTATCACTACCAATAAAATTAATTATTTCAGGATTGCAATAATTGCTACATCTAAAATCAGAAGCGTCATCTTTTATATTTTTTACTTCATCACTATCACACCCATAATAACATCTGGCCATAACACACTGAGCTGCTAGTTCTGCAACACTCGTTCCCTGAAAGCATTTAAATGGGTCTTCTTTAACACAGGGATTATTTCCTAAAATTGATAAAAAAGCAACTAAAGCAAGAATTACAAAAACAGCAACTAGAAAATACATAACTAACTTGCTTGTACCTATATCAGAATTTCCTTTCATTTTATCACTTTACTAAACCAGTCAATAATATTATTGAATAAACCATATGAACTTCCAATAAAAATTAGTAATATAGTTAAAATAATCAGTGCAATTATCAATCCAACAATAAATTTAGTCTCCATTCAACCACATTTACAATCCATGAAAACTCCTATTACGCCTAAAGTGCCTTGCATAGATTCGCATAGCTTACAACCAACTTCATCTACAAATTTTTTTCCACCTTCCGTTGCATTGTTCAAAAAAATCCATAATAAAACCAATCCAAGCATAGCTACTATTAACGATATTACTATTACCAATGTATGTCCACTTATACCTTTTTTCATCACGACACCTTCAACAAATTTCTGAAAACATCTCTTAGCGATTGGACAAACGATTCCAATTGTTCTCTAAATATAACTATGATTGAAACTAGAAAAAGAGTTACTACTATGAGCATTATCACAGTTGTTATCACCTCTCTGGATACTCCTTTCATCTAGACACCAATATCTGAAATCAAGCGTCCTAGAACAAAGAATATAATCAATACAGTAGCTGTAAATATCAATGCACCTCTCATCAAGCTTGTAGCTATAGAATATTGAATTTCTATATTGTCATCTCCCTTTTCAATTCTAACCGAAAAAACGCTAAGAGAAATCAGAACTTCTATCATATAAATACCAACAACTATCACAAAAATTTCTAGCGGCATTATGTTTTCAATCGATAAAGGTAAATTTTTGACATCTTCTATAGGAAAAGATTTGAATAAATCGCTAATATAAATCAAAATTCTTACTAATATTCCACCTAGTCCAACAACAGCTCCAGCAGCCAATGGCACTAGAACTATTGACATAATCTTCATCGATGAGATAACATCCTCCAAAATATCTTTCAAATTCTGGCTTACAGTTTGAATTCCTTTCAAATAATCCGAAACAGCTATCAACGTCGTCGCAGCAATACCCATTCCTTTTGTCGTCGACTCAACAGTTATCCTCATCGTATTCTTAATCAAAGCCGACGGGTATTCATTTATCAACCCAACATCTTTATTGAACACAGCTTCTTTAAGAGTCAGTCCCATTTGCGATATCCTGTACAACAATTTCTCGAAAAACACATGAATCTTCTCATTCTTCACCTTTTCAGTAACTTTCTTTAATGAGTTCTCCAATGGCTGTCCCGATCTTAAAACAGTTCCAAGAATGAACATAGCATCCCCAAAATCTCTCTCAACACCCTCAATTTCTTCTTTGATTTTTTTATTTTTGTTGCTTGAAAAGAAAGTGTAAAACACAATAGCAATTATTAAACCCCAAAAAATACCTAACGAAGCAAACAACTTATCGTCAAGAGTTATACCTTCACTGGGATTAAATAAAGTCACCAATCCAAAACTTGATACCAATAAGAAAAACATTGCAGCAATAGGAACTAACGGAATCTCTATCTTATTTTTACCAATAAATATAGCAGCATTCCCCGGTTTTGCAGCTTGAGGATGATTATATATATCGGGAACATAAAATCCATACGGCCTCTTCTCCAACTGATTTTTCATTAACCACAAAACAAGAAACGGCAGTATCAAATCATATAAACCAACAAGCACATATATCTTTGCCGTCTTCCCCAGAACCAGCGTGACAATAGGAAACAAAATCAATGTTATAACAGGCAATAAAATCCCTAGCGCATGTATAGTTGTTATTGGCGCCTTCAACTCTCTAGAATATTCCTTCATCCTCTCCAAATTCGATTCAAGTATGAGTTTTACAGCATTATCAATAGTTTTATCTCTATTAACAGGTTCTAACAAAGAAGTTGTTAACATATCTAATGATCTAGTAAACTCTTCATTCTGAACCTTCCACTTATCTCCAAAATCTTGCAACGCCTCCTCAACACTAGAATATCTCCTAGTATGAACATCCCACAGAATCTTTCTCAAATCCTTCCCTACAGCCCCAGGTAAATTAACAGCAGCGAACGTAACAGCATTTTCTAAATTAGGCGTATTCCTCAAGCCAATTGCAATATACAAAACCGCAAGAACAAGTTCAGATGAAGCCCCCACTCTTACCTTTTTAGAATAGCTATTAGGATACGTCAGCAAGTAATATGAAAATGCAAAACCAACCATTGATTCCAGCAACAAATACGGTAGTATTTTCCCAAACGTTATTCCAGCTGATAAAATAAAAAACAACCCCGCCGATAGAAACATTGCAATTACTGTAGCTATCAATCCAAAAACAAAAGTTGAATAAACAGTATAAGGTTCTACATTAAGATTAGAAAAATTCAGTTTAGCATACAAATCTTTTTCTTTCTCATCACTTATTTTTATCCTAATTAAATTTCCAGAAAATGCACACAATTTCTCATACCAATTTCTTTTCTCAGATTCTGTTTTGATGTATTCTAAAAAATCCTGTGACAGTCTTTTCCCAACAACATTGACAAAATCATCGTATAACTTGTCTAATTCTCTCTTCATCCTAACCACGTATTTGCCTTCTAAGCCAGTCATCCCATCTATTGAAAATTTCTTCTGGATTCAAAACGCCATAATCCCTTTTTACATCATCCGAAATGAGGTGAAACATTTCGTTGCTCAATGAAACCCACTCAGCTTCTAATATATCCTTTCTATCAAGCCTGTTAGCATAATCCACCATCGTCTGCTTCATCTTTGCCCTCAACTCAATATTATCCCAAACAGCCTCCCAGTTGCCATGCCAATCTCTAACCCTTTTCGCAATCTCATTAACAACAAGCGATTCTCCATTAAGCAATGTTCCAGTTGGTTTCAACTCATCATCTTTAGCCGAATATTCCATCAAAGTAACAAAACCCTTTTCATCCATAGGGTCACTCTTCCAATGTTTCCTCACTTCAGCAACTTCAAGTATTCTTCTATATCTATGCAGGCCATCCCCAGATTTTATCATTCCTGAAATAACAATTACGTCAATTGCTTTGAAACTTGTCGCTGTCACACCCAAATCATTTACAACTCTATCAAAAACACCGTATGGCGACTCTCCATGTATAGTTCCAGCGACAACATTGGATAACGCACCAATCCTCATCGCCTCAAACAAAGCTCTAGCTTCAGTATTATGCAACAATATACCACCAAACCCACCAACAAAATTTTCACTAGGATTAACTGATAAATCATAAACAAATTCACTCTTTTCTAGCTCTATTTCTTTGATTTCGACTATTTCGTCAAGGAAGAAATCTCCCCCTGCAAAATTCTTTAGTCTTCCTGACGTTTGACATTCTTTATCATTCACTACTCTCTCCAAATATTTCTTGCTGCATTTTTCAAAACGGAACAAATGTCTATATTTTCTAGGATATCTAGTAAGATGTTTTTTCAGTTCAATTTTATCGAAATATACCATATTAACCTTTGTGTGTTCCCATCCCGCTTCAATCATTACAGGATCATATTTAGTAAAACCAACCTCTTTTAAAAATATTTTGACCATTTTCCTATCTTTAAATTCAACTGTCCATAAAGGTTTTCTGCTTTTTTTATTTCTTATTTCTTTAATTCTAGCAACTATTCCAAAAACAAGAAGTAGATATAACAGATCCTCAGCAAGCAACTTCGAAGTTGTGTAATATCTTACTGCATTTCCAGACCTTATAGATTTTGTGAAATTTCCGTCACCGCTATAAAGCCCACGTAAAAATGCCGCTATTTTCTTTCGGTTTAATCCAAAAATCAGTGGTGGAATTCTTTTATCGCCTGAAGTTCTGCCACATTCCAACTTTGATAAAAATGTTGATAACGGAGATGAGAATAAATGAACTTGAGTTGATTTACCCCAACCAGTGATCGATCTGAAAGACGGCTTGATATTGAAGGTTTTATTCGAAATATCTACAATTTCTTGAATTATTTCTGGATTAGAATTTGTTATTACAACACGGCCACCCCTACCTTCAGTCAAATCATAATAACCTTCTGCTACATAATAACCCAAAAATTTACAAAAATCTTCATTAACAGAAATCACAGCAGGTATTGGGTTGCCGGTGCCACGGGTTATCATTAATTCTTCAGGTTCATAAAATGTATTTGTAGCCTTCATCAATTGAACAAAATTGTGAACCGGTATGTTTGTTTTCTGGGCTCTGAAATAATTATAAATATCACCAGAAGTAACCTTACAGATTTCAGTAGCTTTTTTCCACCCAACTTTTTGAATACTTCTTCTTACAGCATCTTCAAAATTTTTTAATCTAAATTCCGGTAATATATCAATTAAATTTAGATCATCTATATCATTGAATCCACAAAGCATCTTAGAGGGTATAACTACCTGATTACCAGGTTTAAGTTTATCACATTCTATCGCTGCAATTCTAAAATCTTTAGTAGCAGTAAATAAACTATGGTCAGGAGTAACTGTGACCTTCCTACCAGTTTTTGTTGTTATTTCAATAAGTTTTTTCCTTGGTGGGTGTTTAACAAAGTCTGCTAAGGGCCTTATATTCATTTTCAGATTGAAATCGAGAGTAGGCACATTGTAATTTTTGATCCCCCTGTTTTCCAAATCTTTTATCTTAACTCTTTTTGTAACATTATTTTCTATCACTAAAACTTCTTGATCCCCTCTAATAGAACTTCTCACCTCACCAACAATCAAACAAGAATCACCCAATCTCAACGCAGTTCTTAATGCATCATCTGCCGGCAACTCGGATTCAATTCTTGTAATAACAGATCGCGACTTCATCCTTTCGATATTATATCCTATGTCTCTTAGTTGTGTTATAGGTAATTCAAGCGTGTCCTCTAGGCTAATTACACGAAACTTTTTCATCATTTCCAACATAGTCGCTCCTAGCAGTGATGATTTACCACTCGATCTTCCACCTGCAAACAAAATAGTCCTCGAACCGTCAACAAGAAAACTCATCAATCCAGCAAACATCGAATTCATATATTTCGTGTTCATAAACAATGGATAAGTCCATGGTCTATCTCTATGCCTTCTCAATGCATATGCCAATCCTTCTGGACTTAATGTCCTTGTAATAGCACCAACCCTAGCCCTCCCGCCAGGTACAAACAACTCAGTATCAAGAACAGGATTTGCCTCATCTAACGGTCTTCCAGAAAGCAGTCTGAACCTCGTAGCCCAACTCTCAGCATCCTCCCTTGTCGGTATTAAATTAGTCTCGCACTCTTCATAATCGTCATGCAATACATAAACCGGCGTGATCCCTATAGGCGAATTTATGTAAATATCTTGCAACTTGGTATCACTCAGCAACAATTCCAATATCCCAAATCCTGCAGTATATCTAACAAGTATATTCACCATCTCTTCCAGTTCCTTCGGTGTATATTGATTTTTTGCAGCCATCTGATTAATCATATCCTTTCCAATATTCAGGAAAATTTCCCTCGCCCTTTCAGGTTGTGTGAACTCCTTCTCTCCAGGCTTATGTTCAGTCAGCTGTGACCTTGCCGAATTAATAATCGCATACTTGTCATCCGTAAGCTTGAACTCAGGTGCAATAAGATGATAAAAATATCTTACCTTATTTGGAACCCTGTAAATCTCAACCTGCAAATTTCCTTGTACATCATATCTCTCAACAAGCCTCCCACCCTTCGGCGGAAGAAAAGCATACCTCGTCAACATGAAAATAGGTCTTATAAGAGGATTGAATATCTGCCTATAGACATCTCTATTTCCGATAACATATCCATACAAGTTATCCTTGACAAGGCTGATCAGTTTTGTCTTCTCCAACTCTTTGAGTACCGGCTCTAGAACATTCCTCACAAACATCAGATAGTAAGCCCCATCTTTTGTTGTTTTGACCTTTGAATAATATTGCCTCATCATCCTCCTTATCTTAACATACGCCCCAATGGGATCTCTTTTGACCATCTGTTCCAAAACAACCTTGAATTGATTGAGCGGCGCACCTAATATCCTTGCCGCAGCCTGACCTCCAATTTTTGAAAAATCAATTCCTTGTGTAGCGAGTCTATCATAAACATCAGCCACTTCTAACAACAGCTTTGTCTGATCATAGTCATATTCATACTCCCTTGTTTCAGCAAGAATAATCCTCTCAACCCTTTTGAGTTGAAGTATCTTATCAATAACACTGCCCATTATAATGTCAGAATCTTCTAGATTAGTGCCGTACACACTGTTCATTACATTAACCTTCAGAATACCGTCAATCATTTCATGCTCTAATGCCAATTATATCACAATATGAAAAATAATATCTCTTTAGTAATCAAAATAACTATTGGTTGTTATGGTATTCGACAAAAAACCTGATGAAGGAGGTTTTCAAACAGAACTTGTGAGAAGAATCAACGACGGCACAAGAAGGATAAGAATGATAGAGCAGAACATAGATGTTCTCAATCTTAAAATAATAGGGATAGAAGAGAGAGTGATCAGTGACATGGAATCATTGAAAAAAAATTTTGATCAACTTTTTTTAGACATTCAAGAAATAACAAAAACTATGAACGAGCTTAGAGGAGAAATTCTTAAGATTAACAAAAATTTGGACAAGACAGCAAAAAAAACAGAAGTCAAAGAGTTGGAAGGTCTTCTAGATTTGTACAATCCAGTAAAATCAACATTTGTTACAAGAGAAGAATTGGAAAGACTACTGGAAGAAAAAATTAGCAAGAGATAATAAATATAAGTTAAGTCAATTCTATTATATTAATTAAGGTGCCTTCAATTGATAAAATTTCTAGGTCTTGCAAATAAAAAGGAGCCGGAAAGAATGGAATCTTTTGGAAAAGGTTTTGTACCAGCTGATAGAGTAAAACAACTTACAGGCAAAGGATTTTCAGAACCGGAGATTATAGACATACTTAGAAAAGAGGGATTTTCTTCTGAAGAGATAGATCGCGCATTGACACAAGCATTAAAGATTGGTGTTACAGGTGAAGAAGGAACAGGGCAATTGCCTACACTAAGAGATCTTCAAGCACAGCCAACAACCACACAAGAAGGCAGTCAGCTATTTAATCTACCCACAGGACATCACGAAGAACCCGCTTCACAACAACCTGCATATCAAGATTATTATCAGCAACAGGAAGGTTACAGTGCAGAAGAATTGGTTGAAGCGATAGTTGAAGAAAGAATGATGGAACTCGATGGCAAACTAGGCGAATTCCGAGAAAAATATTCAAATCTTGAAAGAAAAATTTCAGATATCCATCATAGACTTGAAATACTAGGAAAGAGCAGAAGCCAAAGGGATGAGGTCCTTTTAACAAAAATAGATTCAATGAAAGATAGCTTGTCTGAAATAGAGGGAAAAATGTCTAGCCTTGAAAAAGCATTCAAAGACGTATTGCCAGCATTAATAGAAAGTGTTCGTTCACTAACAGACCTTGTGCAGAGACTAAAAAGAGAAAGTTAAAATTATTTATTGATAGACTAACAAATTGGTAATATGGTTAGTCCGTTTGAAGCAGCAGCTCAAAAAATAGCAGAACTCGGTTTTTTTAATTTCGTGGTACCATTTCTTATTACAGGTGCAGTCTTCTACGGCTTATTAAAAAAATCTGGTTTCTTTTCTTTTGGTGTAAATGCAACCCTTTCAATATCAGTATCATTCTTGATTTGGGGTTTCTTGGTTGCATCACCCGGAGTAGAATTAGGAACGGCGTTTTCTAAATTTTTTACTCAAATATCAGTCATAATATTATTGTTCCTATTTTCGATTGTCGGCGCGAGTATGTTCTTCCCTGATTTTAATGAAGCTTTGAAAGCGGCCTTCCCCGGCGGGTCATTTATGTGGGTATTTTTCGCAATTTTTTTGATAATATTTTTTGTATCTAGCGGTTTAGGTGATATATCAGGTTTACCACTTTTTTTTGGAGGTCCTGGAGGTATAATGATATTAATTTTATTTCTATTATTCATAGGTGTATTGATAGCAACACTTGTTGCAAGACAATAAGGTGAAAAAATGCCAGAAATATTCAGACCAATAATTTTGCAATTGAGAGAAATGGGAGCATTCAACTTCCTATTTCCATTTCTTCTAACGTCAGCAATTATTTATGGTCTTTTAAGGAAATCAAAAATTTTTGGTGCACCCACTGAAAACGTTGCAATTAATGCTGTAATATCTTTAGTTGCTGCATTCATGGTCTGGGCGTTTCCAGTAATGCAAGGCATTGATATTGAGACACAGTTGGCAGCATTTTTCGCACAAGGTACATTTATTACACTTAGCATGATTTTTGCAATGATGTTTTTTAGCGTGGTAGTGCCGGAACCTTCCGAAACGCTGAAAAAATATTTTACTGAAAATAGGGCAGCAACTTTTGTAGTAGTTGCAATAATAGCTGGTATTTTTATTTTTCTGACAAGCGGTCTTTTTAATTTGATAATACCGAAAGAAACTTTGGCCGGAATACCTTCAGATGTTTTAATGGGTTTAGGCGTGATATTAATAGCGGTAGTACCATTATTTTGGATAGCTAGTGGAGACAGACCAACTAACTCTGGTGGACAACAAAAACCCCAATCAGGAGGATAAAATGCCAACAACAGCACTTTCATCGGCCCTTGATGTTTTGAAACAGTTTGGAGTTTTCGAAGTATATCTTCCATTTCTTTTGACATTCGCCTTGTTTTATGGTTTGTTAAAGAAAATGAATCTCTTCGGTGAGGGTTCAAATAAAATCACAACTGTTGTTGCCGGCGTAGTTGCAGCATATGTAATGATATTTTCACCAGCCGCAATACCCATTAGTCAATTCTTCGCAACATTCTTTACTCAGGCATCTGTCTTATTAGTTGTGTTATTGGTAGGTGTAATGGTAGTCGGCCTATTATGGTCATCACCTCATTTAGGATTGAAAGTACCCGATTTAACGAAATTAAGTCCATGGATTATACTAATGGCATTTTTGATTGTTTTCGGAATGTTCTTTTCAAGCGGTGGCGTTCAATTGTTTTCAAGAGTTATACCATCCGGTGTCAATATAAGTGGAGAAGATGTAGCATTAATTTTACTTGTTTTGATGACTATAGGTGTGATATTCTTCTTGGTTAGTGGAGATAAAGAAGAAAGATCTGGAGAAAGAGGTCACGGTTGGAGACTTGCTCCATATTAACTCAATATATGTAATCAAAGACTAAATAATTCATTTCTGGAAATTACCACAAATTATATTGTTGTTTTGCTTGTTCTGAAGCAGCTATTAGTGATGTTATACCTTGTACACCTTGGCTTAATTGGTAATGAGTATGTGTTAATTGTATCATATCAGCATCATATAATGCTTTAAAGCCTTCTATTAACTGACCGGCTGTTTGAGCCATAGTTTGAGCATATAGTTGAAGAGCAGGATCTTGTGCACTGTTTTCAATAAACTGTTTATAAGCTACGAGTGCACCTAGTATTTCCCCCCATTTTTGGGCCCTGTCTTTGTCGGCAACTGCTTTCTGTAGCGGTTCGGTAAATTGTTGATAATCTCTATAAAATTTTGCAATTTTTCCTACTTCTGGCTGTAAGGGTTCGTATAAGGCATTTACGAAATCTTGTGGTGCCATAATTTATCACTACTCTATAGTAGTATTATATACTATTTAAGCATTTCTATTCCAGACTAGATACTTTGATTAATCCCATTTCCTTCCCGATTTCGACCCACGCCCAAGACCAAATAATCGATTCAAAAGCAAGGACATAATCTCCTTCTTTCAACCAGTGTTCACAATCATCAACATAAGCCTGGATATTTCTAATAAAATCAGGTTTACCCTTGATATTTTTCATCTCTTCTTTAACCTTTTCAAGCCACTTCTCAATCTCTTCTCTAGGAACCCTATCTCTCATCTCTGAACATCTCCAAATACTCCCTTTCCGTAAAATGCAAAGATCCAGGCACTATAATCAACATTGGCGGTTCTCCAAAATCTCTATCTAACATATCATTTACCTTTCCATAAACTATCAACGGTTTCTCACTATTAGCCCTGGCAAAAACAATAACATCAGTATATTCAGTGAAAACCTCCCCTCCCCTCCCCTTTTCCATCTCTAAAAATATCTTCATCCCCTCATTAGCAGTCATTATCTTCTTCTTTTCAACATCCATATCCAACAGCATCAGTGTATGCAATCCCCTCTCTTTATTATCTCTCAATCTATCATAAGCCGAAAACGGCATTTTACCACCAACCTTCTCAAGATAAGGAATAGTTATCGTAGTTCCAAACTTGTACATATGCAGCCCGCACTCACTTACAGCTGAATATATAGAAGATGCGTGTACAATCTTCGTCTCAACACCTTCCTGCATAGCCTCATGCTTCAAAGCTATATGTGTTGTCGCAACAAAAGGATCGCCACCAACAAGCAACCCAACCCTCTTTGTCTTCGCCGGTTCAAGAATAATATCTGTTTGCTCTTCCACTTGCTCTCTAGACAATTCAATAATTTTTTTTCCAATGAGCTTTCCCAATTTTTCTCTATCCGTGTTCATCTTCTGTGTATAAAATTCCACAAACAACACATCACATTTCTTAGCTACCTCTAACCCCTTCAAACTAATATCCTTCTCATCATAAAGCCCAATGCCAATAAAATACAGAACCACTTATATCCCACTATACAATCTCAATGCTAAAAAATCTGGAAGGCCAAATTTAATAATCTTTTGCGCAGCTTTCTCTATATCATAATCCACCCTAATTATCTTTGCAAAAAGTCTTTCAACATCTATAATAGCAAAACTCGCCTTAGGATTAGAATCTCTCGGTTGTCCCACAGAACCCGGATTCAATATTAACTTGTTTCCAATTCTTTTCACGAAAGGAACATGTGTATGTCCCATTACTATTACATCAAAATATATATCCTTAACAAAATCACTATTGACATAAGTAGGATGTACATATTCCCAAATAGGATTCCTCGGTGACCCATGAACCATCAATATTCTGTGATCTTTAACCACTACCTCATTTCTCTCTGGAAATTTTAAAATGAATTTTACATCATTTTCTTCTAGATCATCGATAGTCAACAATATTGATTTAGCTGCATTAATATTGAACCATGTAACATTGTGGGTAACAACAGCCAAATCATGATTCCCCATAACAGAAGGTATATGAAATTCTCTAATTAACTTCAAACATTTGGATGGTGAAGCCCCATAGCCAACAACATCGCCGCAACAATATATCTTATCAATTTGCTGTTTCTCTATCTCCTGCAGCACAGCTTCAAAAGCCTCCAAATTACTATGAACATCTGAAATTATAGCAAGTTTCATAATATATATTTCATAAATTAAAGTTATGGGTTTTTCTATTCCAAAAAGTTACGAGATAATCGGGTCAAAAGAATCTGCGATAGCTATAGTGGAAATACCAAACAACTTGAGAAAGAAAGAAAAACTGATAGCGAAAGAGATTATGAAAAGGCACAAAAATGTTAAAACAGTATTGAAAAAATTGTCTGAAAGAAAAGGAAAATACAGAACAAGAGAATTTAAAATACTTCTAGGTTCAAAAAATACAGAAGTTCTGCACAAAGAATTTGGGTGCATGTTTAAATTGGATCCAACAAAAGTTTATTTTTCATCGAGGGAGAGCACAGAGAGATTTAGAATTGCCAATTTAGTTAAACCAAAAGAAACAGTAATGGTGATGTTCGCAGGAATAGGCGCCTTTCCAATTGTTATAGCAAAACACAAACCCATGATAAAGCAAATAATTGCTATCGAAATTAGTCCCATAGCAGTAGCCTACATGAATGATAATTTAAGACTAAACAAACAGCAAGAAAAAATTCTATCAATTCTCGGTAATGTAAAATTCAAAGCAAAAGGCTGGTTTGGAAAATGTGACAGAATTGTTATGCCTCTACCACATGATTCATGGAAATACTTTGATACAGCGTTGAAATGCATCAAAAATAAAGGTGATATTCATCTCTATACTATTGCAAGCGAAAAAGATATAGAAGTGGTGACAAAAAAGCATATGAATAAATATGATAACATAATTTCCAAATATTCGATAAAAAAAGTTCTTCCTTATGCACCACGCATTAACAAATATTGTGTTGATATCAAAATTAAACTAAAGAGAAAAGTCCAGCGCCCGCATAAGCGACGATGATATGTCTAATGAATTTTCCACTTACTAAAGCAACGATATATTTTTTGAAGTCATATCTGATAATACCACAAAAAATCGATACAACGTCCAACGGAAGTGGTAGCAGTGATGCAATAAACACCAATATGAAAGCACCATGTTTCTCAAAGCTCTTTCTTGTGCTATCTATTTGTTTCTGATATTTCTTTTCTAAAATCTCTTTTCCACCCAACCCAAGAACATATGCTAGAGAATCACCTATTACAGATCCTACAGTACCAAAAATCGCAACCCCAAAAGGATTCAATATTCCACCAGCAGCAAATATCAAAGCTTGTGAAGGGAACGGAAAGAAAAACAAACTCGCACTTGAAATTAGCGAAAAAACAAACACACCTAGATATCCCCACTGGTAAATCAAATTATTACTATTTGTCAAAACTGCGGTTATAATATCAGAAACAACCATGATTCTCTATTGAATAAAAAGATTTAAAAAACCGATAATCCTCTTAAATTACAATAAATGCAAGAACTGTTAATAGCACTAGAAAACCCCACATCTCAAAATTCCATAGCATTATTTTACTTCCATCCAATGGGGGAATGGGCAACAGATTGAATATAGCTAACATAGCATTAATCTGAGCTAACAAGTGAAATATTTCACCACTGAGAATTCCAAATAACCAGGCAAAAATAATATTTATACCAACACCAGCCAGCGCAATATGTCCTAAATCTCTAGGAGTTACTTTTATCACTTTTATTCCCCATCTTCCGAACTTGTAAGGAACTATCTCAACATATCCTGGAGCAAAAAATCTAATAGGCAAAACCAGCGTAACCAGCCCCGCTAATATACCAAACGGCCACATCTTGAATGTTGCGGTGCAATCAAGTTTTGAGGCCCACATTTTATGACCCATCTCATGAAGGAAAAAAGATAGAAAAATAACAACTAAAGCTAAAAAGAATTTCTCCTGTAAATTAGGATAGGCAAAAATTAACGCTAAAGCAAGGATTGATATCGTAAAATCTCTTAGTTCTTCAACTGTAAAAAGCTTCATACAAATGATTTCGTTTTGTTTTTATTAATTTGTTATTTTGTTGCCGCTATGGGAAAGCATAAATACGATTACGTTATATTATTTGTGTGATAAAAATGGGTGAAAGCCTTTGCATCCAGAAGAATCATCTTAGCTTTGTCTAGTCCTAAAACTCGTTTAGAACTTCTTAGAATAACAAACCTTCCTGATAGAACATTAAGATACAATATCGCAATTCTGAAAAAGAAGAAATTGGTAAGAGAAACTCTAATTTTCACCGATATGCGAGCCAAGATGTTCGTTTTAACTTCAGGAGGTAGTGAAAATGTATAAGCAAGATTTTGAAATAGGTTTCACAGATGATGCAGACGTATTACTTACAACACTAGCTAGAGCGGCATTATTTGACATCAAATCAGTAACTAAACTGGATTTTCAATTGGTTAAACATCAGATAGGAAAAAAACGTACATACCAAATTATCATTGGCGATACTAGAATAGGACGTTATTATCCTGATGCTAAAGGAGGAGAGATTATTCTTTACAATCTAGAGGGGGTTAACAGGACTAGTGGGAATTTTGTTTTGCACTTCAAAGTATATGGTGTGAGATTGTTACACTATGGTGGTTGTGGCATAATTTCACTATAACATGTTGATAACAGGTTGTCTTTTTAAATTTGATTATATATGAAATATCTATAAATGGTGGGTTAAGTGACCGGCGAAGATCTTTGCAACTACTAGATTGAATTTATCTAGTTCTAATTCTATTAACATGAAAAATATTGTTTTAAGCGAGGTTGGCAGAAACTATTTAGCTGGAACGGCGATGCAGCCGCCTGCAGCACATTTTCTCGAATTAATGAAGTGCAGAGAGCGGCGCAAAGGGGTTCAACTCCCCTACCTCGCTTTAACATAAAGGTGCGATGAATGACACTAAAATTATTCAACACAATGACAAGAAAAAAAGAAATATTCAAACCAATGAAAGGAAAAAAGATAAACGTGTTTGTTTGCGGCCCAACTGTTTACGATTATTCACACATCGGTCATGCAAAAACTTATATTCAATTCGATATTATAGTAAAATATTTACGATATAGAGGTTATAACGTCTTCTATCTTCAAAACATCACAGATTTAGACGACAAAATAATACAACGTGCAAAAGAAAAACAAATAATACCTAAAAAACTTGCAGAACAATTTGAAAGGGAATATTATAAAGATATGAAAGCATTAGGAGTAAATAGTGTAAACAAATACGCACGAGCAACTGATTTTATAAAAACTATAATACAACAAGTAGAAACTTTGACGAGAAAGAGTTTTGCTTACGAAATAGATGATGGTATCTATTATGACTTATCAAAATTCTCAGAATACGGAAAATTATCTGGAAGAACAAGTTTAGAGGCAGAAGATGCTGTCACTAGAATAGACGAGAATATTGCTAAGAAAAACAAAGGAGACTTTTGCTTATGGAAAAGATCTAAGCCAAATGAACCGAAATGGCCATCAAATTGGGGGAATGGAAGACCGGGTTGGCATATTGAAGATACAGCTATAACCGAAAGCTTCTTTGGTCCTCAATATGATATTCACGGCGGAGCAAGGGATTTAATATTTCCACATCATGAAGCAGAGATCGCTCAAATGGAAGCAGCTTCAGGCAAAAAACCTTTTGTGAAATATTGGTTACATACAGGATTTCTAACAGTTAACGGTCAAAAAATGGCTAAGTCTCTAGGCAACTTCATTACAATAAGAGATGCATTGAAAAAATGGGATGCAAAAACCCTGAGATATCTTTTCATTTCGACTCATTACAAAAGCACCATTGATTTCTCAGAAAAAAATTTAGACAAAGCTAAAAATAGTTTAGATAGACTGAACGAGTTTGTGAGAAAAACAAAAAAAGGCAAAGACAACTATGATCCAAAATTGATAGAAAAAACAAGAGAAAAATTCATCAAAGCAGTGGATAACGATTTCGATACTCTTAATGCACTTGCAATTATATTCGATTTCGTGAAAGAGGTTAACAAAGTTGGTGGCGGAAAAAAAGCATATAATCTTATGATGGAATTTGACAAGATATTTGGGATACTTTCTAATGTTGGGGAAATTAAATTGTCAGGAGAAGCTATGAAACTTATTGCAGAAAGAGAAAAAGCCAGAAAAAATAATGATTGGGAAAAAGCAGATAAAATTAGGGAAGAGTTAAAGAAAAAGGGAATAATTCTGGAAGACACGAGAGCTGGTGTTAAATGGAAATTAGTTTAATTACCCATTAATTCATAATACATTCTATGGAATCAAAAGAGAAAAAAAACAGATTATTTTCTAGAATGAAAGAAGTTTGGATTAAAAATAAAGATGGCACTTTGGAAAAATTTAATAAAGAAAAAATAAAGGAAGCATTGGTAAAAGTAGGCACTCCTCTAAGATTGGCATCTGAAATCTCATCGAAAGCGCTTTTATGGTCTAAAAAGAAAAAAGAAATCGATGTCAATGAACTAGAAAAAAAAGTATTTGAATTGACTGCTCAAAAAAGTATTTCTGCCGCGTACGCTTTCAAAGAATTTACAACGAAAAAAATTATTGGAAAGGTTAGACAACAATTTACTAAAAAAGAAGTTGCAAGAATGCTAACATCATTGTTCGTCATTATTCAAATCTATGCATTTCGAGGTGAATATTTTGAAATAAGTAAAGGATTACTGATCTTATCATTAAGCATAGTCACATCATCAATTGTCCTGTTATTGTATGTTGGAAAAATTGAAATGTGGAAACATTTATTTGTCGGCATTTTAGTATCACTCATACTTTCAACAACTGCAGCATTGATATTAAATGTGAAATTGGAAGGAATTGTTGTAGCAGCTTCAGCTGCTTTACCCGTATCAACTATGGTTAATGTATTAAAATCATAAATGCAAGGAGCACATCCTTGGTGGATATGACTCTACGATTAAGTTTATCCGAGATCTTTCCTCCACCTTCTGAACTCGTGAGCACTGAAGCATATACCTTATGGCTGCTCGGTTCCCCGACTGACCAGTTTCGATATACATACAGTCCCAGGAGGGAAGGCTTCTCAGTCCAGATTCCGGGCTTAATCATGAAACCATACCGCCCTTGAACTTCAACCCCCGCTGTAGCTCACTTCGGGTTACAGGGAAGAGCTAACTCCCCGGTCTAGCTCCTTGCAATTAAGTTAATAGGATCGAGATATTTTAAATTACCTTTCGTAACCAATAGTTCATATAAAAAATATATTATGGAGTATATAAAAACTTAAATACTATATGTTACTATTAAGTAGTAATAATCAAGGTGAAAATATATGGTACTAGATACAAACCAAGAAATCACTGTATTCTATATACTTAATCCCTTTTTAGGTGAAGATAATTACTTTCGATATTTGCTTGAATTCACTGGCGGGTCGGATTTTCCTAACGACCAATTAAGAAATGACTTTGAGATGATCACAAGATCTATAGGTCAAATTCCCGGTAGTACTGATTATTATGCTAGTATATACCAAAGAGATGCGGAAGGCGGATTAATAGACTTTGCTAGGGAAAGAGGATATGTCGTTGTACAATTTGATGAAGGAAGAAAACAATTATCTGATGCTAAACACCCCCTTAGAATTGCCGGTATTACAACCCCATACCATAAAACAGCTTCTGAGTTATCTAGTCTTTTGGAAGAAAGAGGGTATGCTGTAAAAAAGGGATATCAATAATTTAACTTTCCTTTCCGAACTTAACAAGAGAAATTTCTTCGATAAAATGAACTATCCTAATACTTTCTCTATTCTAGCCATCGCTTCCTCAATTTTATGATAAACAGTAGCATAACTTATCCTAACAAACCCTTCTCCATACTTCCCAAACTCAGTTCCCGGCACAACCAACACCTTAGCCTTCTTCAGCAAAAATTCGGAAAATTTGACAGATTTCATTCTAAACGATCTAATATTTGGGAAAACATAAAACGCTCCTTTAGGCTCTAATGTCTTAAATCCAGAAATTTCATTTAATCTTCTCATCACCAACTTTCTCCTTCTATCATATTCACCAACCATCTTCTTTACTGATTTCTGCGGACCTTTCAATGCGGCAACAGCAGCTAATTGCGAAATTGTCGGTGTAGATAGTGTAGTCCCCAATTTTAATCTCGTCATCGCTTTAATCAATTCAGGATGCCCTGTGGCATATCCAACCCTGAACCCCGGCATCGCATAAGTCTTAGAAAACGTGAAAATACTTATGACATATTCCTCCATACCATTCAAACTACCAATACTCACATGTTTAGCATTATCATAAACAAAATCCTCGTATGCCTCATCAGAAATTACAACTAGTTTACTATCAACCGCAAAATCTGCAATCTCTTCCAATCTCTTCTTACCAAAAACTGTTCCAGTCGGGTTCGACGGCGAGTTCAATATAACAGCTCTAGTTTTCTTGGGATGTATAACCTCTTTCATTCTATCAATGTTATATTCAAAATGCTCATCTTGCCTCAACTGGAGAGATAACGGAACACCATTCAGGCTTTCAACTATTGGAATATACGCCAAATATCCGGGATTAGGAACAATGACAGATTCTCCAGGATCAACTAATGACATTAACGATAGCAAAATAGCCTCCTTTCCACCGACAGTTATTACAATATCTTCCGGTCTAGTATCTATCTTATTTTTCCTTTTCAATTTCCTTGCTATAACTTCTTTAACTTCTGCCATTCCGCCAATAGCAGTATAATGTGTAAAACCCTTATCTAGCATTCTTTTAGCATAATCTCTTACATTTTTTGGTGCAACAAAATCCGGTTCACCGGGTCCAAGAGAAATAACACCTTTCTCCTCCTCAGCAATCTTCATTATCTCTACAAATTGCGTCTCCGGCAATTCCATCTCTCTTTCAGAAATAATTCTTCTGATAGCAAAATGTTTTTTCATAATATGAACATTTTAATTCGCGAAAATAAATTATTACCATGAACGTTTCAAAGTCCTTTTTCAATCCCAAATCAGTTGCTGTTATAGGTGCATCCAGAGAACCAGAAAAATTAGGCTACATAGTTTTTTCAAATTTCATAAAAAGCGGATACAAAGGAAAGGTATACCCAGTTAATCTAAATGCAGAAATGATTCTTGGTAAAAAATCGTACAAATCAGTTCTTAACATTCCGAATGAGGTTGACCTCGCCATAATTATTATTCCTGCTAAAATTGTCTCAACAATTCTTAATGAGTGCATAGAGAAGAAAATCAAATCAGCTATTGTGATTTCGGCTGGTTTCGCGGAAACAGGGAGTCAAGGAAAAAAATTGGAGGACGATCTGAAAAAAATAATTTCTGGAAAAATTACAAGAATCATAGGTCCAAACTGTTTGGGCATATACGACGCATATTCTAAGGTAGATACATTGTTTCTGTCTAAAGAAAGGTGTGGTAGGCCAGAAAAAGGCAACATTTCCTTCATATCTCAATCCGGGGCTGTTGGTTCTACAATTCTCGATTGGCTGGCAGAAGAAAATATCGGAATCAGCAAATTCATCTCCTACGGGAATGCACTTGATGTAGATGAAAGCGATCTTATCGAATTCCTAGGCAACGATAAATCCACTGATGTTATTCTAGTCTATCTAGAAGGTATAGAATCATCTGGTGAGAAATTCATTGAAATAACAAAAAAAGTTTCAAAAAAAAAGCCAATCATCGTCTTGAAATCAGGTAAAACAAAAAAAGGTATGCAAGCAGTTTCTTCACATACAGGTTCCTTAGCAGGGTCAGGCCAAATTTATTCTGCCGCCTTCAAACAAGCCCATATTATCGAAGCCGACAACTGGGAAGAGCTTCTTGATTTTGGTTTAGCGTTTGCAACCCAAGAATTGCCTAAAGGAAATAGAATAGCCATTATTACAGACGGCGGGGGTTTTGGTGTATTAGCAACAGACGAAGCAGAAAGACAGCAACTATTTCTACCAGAACCATCATCAGGATTAAAACAAAAAATGTCAAAACTAATGCCACCTTACGTTAGTCTTCACAACCCTATTGATTTAACTGGCGATGCAGATGCAAAACGGTACAAGCTAGCCATAGAAGAATGCATGAAAAGCAAGGAGTTCGATGGTGTAATTGCTATAACATTGTTTCAAGTTCCAACACTGGGAAAAGAAATTGTTGATTATTTGTCTGCAATAAAAAGAAAATATAAAAAGCCATTATTGGCTTGCGCAGCGGGAGGAAAATTTTCTAATGAATTAAGCAACAAATTAATAGAAAAAGGAATTCCAGTTTATACGACACCTGAAAGAGCAGTTAAGGCAATGAAAGCTTTAGTCAACTTTGGCATTTCTCACTAACACGATTTACATTACTCGCATTGGTTGGGATGAACTGTTGACCACAATAGAAATTATCATCAACTCTACCGCAACACAGTATTTTCGAATTAGAAAATGTATAATAATCACAATCTTTATCCTTAGCATAACTACACTCTAGACTCCTATAACTGTTTTCTAGTCCTGTATGTTTGTTTTGTAAGTCATTAAATGCGCCTTGTATAGCAGCACTGGTGTTGATTAATTGTGTAAACTCTGCATTGCAGCTAGTTAACTTTTCTTCAGTAACTTTCAGGTCAGCTTCAGTTCTATTTAACATCTCTTTTCTATTTCCCAAATCTGTATTACACACAGCCAAGCTGGTTTCATAATCTCCAACTTCTTCTTTCAACGCATTAATCTGACCTTCTTGAACAACAAGTTGCGATTGCGTTTCAGCTATCTTTGCTGTATAAGATGCATATCCAGTATAAGACAAACCGCCTATAGCTAAAACAGCCAAAATGACTACGACAAATGGGAACTTGTTATCCCTAAAACTGTAGGAAAAAATATTTTTTATGGGTCTCTGGACTCTATCTTTCAATCTTTCAAAGAATTCTCTTGCCTTGGTCTTCTTCTCTTCATAAGGTTCGTACATTATTATCTGAAATACTTTTGACTTTCAAACTATATATTTATTTTTTAAAAGCCGTTTCGAACTCTTTTCTCAATTCCTTCAATTCTACTTGAACCCTATTTGCACTATCCCTCAAAGCCTTTTGTGGTTGTGCCCTGCCCTTCATCTTTACAAAAACTTTGGGTTCTGCCATGTACGGATGTTCTTTTACGCTAGCAGATTCTTCAACATTTTCATCATTCCACAGCTCATCCCTGATCAAATTTGCAAATCCAATAGTATCCCCTTTCAGCTCAACAAGAATAGTGTTCCCATCACTTTTGACCTCCCTTACTTCCATTATTTCACCTCAATTACAAAAAGATCAACATCAAACTCCACTTTAGGTTTTCTGTGGAACCTAAACATATGTGGTATCCTAAATTTATAAGTGATAATACTTTTAACCTTTCCGTTTCTTGCTTCTACAAAGTCCCTGATAAAATTTCTAGACTTTTCATAGCTCCGATGCAGGGTATATATATTCTTAGCCACTTCCAGAGCCTTCTTTAAAAAAGGCCTATCAGCATGCTTGTTTTGAATGCCAAAAGGAGGATTTTGTATCACAGTATCAACATTCTCATCCCATTCATTAATGTCAGAATTGACAAAATCGATTTTTATTTGTTCTTGGGTCATTTTTCTGATAATTTCAACATTTTCTCTAGCAGTTTTCAAGGCATTTTCATCTACGTCTAGTGCAACAACCTTTTTTGCCCCCAATAAAGAAGCTCCTATCGCTAACCTTCCACTCCCACATCCAAAGTCAGCAACAACCCTGTTTTTTATATGTTCAGAAATATACGCAAGATTCAAAATCTCAGCAGCCAAATCTCCGGTTATAGTATACTGCTCTAGACTAGGCTTCGGGTTAAATTGTTCCTTTAATCCAGATAATATAATTTCCAATTCCTTCTTCATCCCCATTCTATCAGAAATAATAATCAAATAAAGGTTATAAACCAAACTCAGAGAACTCTCCTAAGAAGCTCTAAAATTTTATCAAGAATTAATGTAATCCATGCAGTTGGCTTAGTTTTGAGCAAGTGTGAATAATCACCTTCTTTTATTCCCAAGTTCTTACCTACAGCCGAATCTGTTTTTTCAAGAACTTCAATAACATCTTCATAGCTGTATGATATCTCAGCATAGTATGAATTGGAACATTTTCTAGTCACATTTCTTTCATTTGAACAAGGGAAATAAAACTTGCATGGTTGTGTTATTGTCCAAAATTTTTCACCCTTCTCTAGTTTGTTATCCACTTTGCTCTCAAAAGGTAAATGGCACTTGAAATAATCCTCTCCCATTGTCTGATGAACAGGAACATAGCTATCAGTAAAATAATGGGCTGCAACACCAACATAAAACGAGAAATTACTAATAGTAGCATTATTCAATGCCTCCTCGAAATTTTCCATTGCAGGACAATCAAAATAATTATCTTCCATGCACTCCTGAAAATCAGTAAAATATGGTAATTCACCAGCATTTGTTCTGTTTACATCGATTACTTTACACTGCTTAGCAACATAGCAATAATGATTTCTCGAATCTTTATACTCTTTGTCAGGAGCAAGACACCCTCTCAGAAATTCATCTCTATCTAATCTTTTATTTAGTTCTATATTAGAATTGTAAATGTGTTCACAAAAAAAAGAATGTGTTTCCCATCCCCAGCTATAGACAGCAGGGATAGTTAGCAAGAATGCAGCCAAAATTGATAATAATTTCATGTAAAGAAATTATTTTACTCTAATAAATCCTCATCGTCCATTCTAGGGCAAACAAGATTTAGTATAACATCAAACTTCATTCCAATAGTTTTGCTTTTAGCAATTGTATCGAAAGCGAGTATATGTACCTCTTTTCCTTCTGATTCCAATTTCTCCTTTACCCTCATAGCCTCTTCAATCCTATTCTGTCCTTGCTTCCATGAAACTGTTATACCAACAACTTTAGCTTCCTTTAATTTGTAATCATGCCAAGCCTTCTTCTGAAGATACTTTTTCTTTTCCGGTTCCAAGCTGATAATATCATTTCTTTCAACATCTAATGAAAAAACTGGTTTTTCAGTAATTAATGCTAAACCCAAAGGATGAAACTTTCCACCGCCAACATACAAGAAGCAATCAACTTTGTCTTCTATCGCTTTCCCTGCATAAACCCTGCAACCAAGAACCTGACCTTCATGTTTTTGTGACTTGTAAACATAAGCCTTCTTCCCATATTTTTCTAGATATTCTTTCACCATTTTGAGCGCAGGAACATATTGAATACTGCAAAACAATCCAATATTCTTGAAATCTTTCAGTTTGTCAAAATTCTTTTTCAAAGCTGGTATAGGATCAACGTCTAGAAAATAATCCCAATAAACAACAGGTAATTCCGATTTAACACCAAAATCTGAGTGTGCTATGTGTAAAACAGCCTGACAATCAAGTCTCTTAGCCTCGAAATCCCTGATGTCACATGCCCCAAAAACAGGTTCACAGCATAATACTGTTTCAAATCCCTCTTTCTTCAATTGTTTATCTATATTTTGTATCTTTGTCTTTAAACCTTCCGGATACTGCACAAAGACCCTTTTTGCTTTCAATTTTTTCAGTTCTCGAATCGCTTCTTCCATAATTCTAGCCTTTTATTTCATTAAACGCATAAGATTTATATGTTTTCAGACATTCGAAAAATGTACATCTTTACATTTTTAAGAAATTTTTTCCTCATAGGAGCTGTCACAGTACCATTTTTTATGGAGTGGGGAAAGTTAAGTTACACTCAATTATTTTTTCTCCAATCATGGTTTTCCTTCTGGCTTTTTGTTTTAGAAATACCTACAGGCACAATTGCAGATAGATTCGGCAGAAAAGTTTCAATTGCTTTAGGGGCTCTTAGTATTGCTATTTGTTTCTTAATATATTCAACCACCCCAAATTTTATAATTTTCTTGATCGCAGAATTCATTGCTGCTTTAGGTGGCGCATTAATTTCAGGTGCAGACAAAGCTCTAATTTATGATAAATTGAGACGACTGAAGAGATCTAAAGATGCCAAACACATTTTTTCAAATTATTCAATTGCAAGTACTTTAGGAATTATCGTTGCACTACCAATCGGTTCGCTTATTGCAAGCATGATGATACTGCCGTATCCAAACAATTTTTCTTTAGTGATGGCAATATCAGCAGTTCCTCTTTTTATTGCATTCTTAATTGCTCTAACAATAAAGGAACCAAAAACTAGAACACCACCTGAAAATTATTTTATGATTGCTAAAAAGGGATTGCAGTACTTCATTGCTCATAAAACACTAAGAGTTTTAGCACTAGATTTAACTCTAACATCAGCAGTAACATTTTTCATTTTTTGGTTATATCAGCCATTGTTGAGAAACGCTGGTATTGACATAAAATATTTCGGATTTGTTGGTTCGGCATTTAATATTTTTGAAATAATCCTCTTAAGAAATTTGAGATTTTTTGAAAAAACCTTCAGTAATAAAAGAATCATTTTTTTCACTGCATTAATTCCTTCAGTAATGTATATTATTTTAGGAATTTCTACAAATATCATGTTAATAACACTTGCTTTCTTTCTAATAGTCGGACTGCGAGAATTGAGAAGACCTATTTTCGAACATTATATAAATAAAATAACACCAAGCAAACAAAGAGCGACAATATTATCATCCGTTTCCATGCTTGAACGATTCATAATAGCAGTAATGTATCCATTCTTAGGCCTCTTGTTGGACTGGTCATTTAACAAAGCAATAATAATTCTTGGTGTAGTTTCACTTTTTCTTGTTTTTACATCCAAAGTAACGGAAGATATGTTAATAGACTAATGTTTAAACCTTTTCTCAGCCAAAATAAACTTATGCTCACAGTATCAACAAAAACACGTCAAAAAGGCTATTGGATTTTCAAAGAGGGCAAAGCAAAACTTGATATCGACACACCTAAAAGAAAATACTACAAGGTTGAAGGAGAAAGTAGCGAATATTCTGTAATTTATGATAAATCCAAAAATCAGTGGAAATGCGACTGTCAATTCTTTTCCCTCAAAATCCAGGATTGTTCTCATACAATTGCATGCCGCTTGCTTGAAGGTGAAAAGATTGAATAAAAAAAGCTTCTACTGTCCCCATTGTAAAAAATTTGTCAATGATTATATAATCGAACCCCAAGTTACAGCAAGAGCAATATCCCTCACCTTCGCCTCAGGACCAGTAGTAGCAGTATGCAAGAAATGCAAATCCGTATTACTACAACTCACAGAGGATTAATATGCCAGTCAATGCTCCAGTAGAATATTACAAAGCAGAAGATGCATACAAATCAGCCAAAACTAGGGAAGAAAAAATAAAATGTTTGGAGGATATGATACGTTTATTACCTAAACACAAATCAAGCGAAAACGTTCTTGCTCAATTAAGGAGAAGATTATCCAAGATAAAACAGCAAAAGGAAATATCAGCAGGGAAAAAACAATCATTTTCTATAAAAAAAGAAGGTGTAGGTCAAGTTTGTCTAATAGGTTTACCCAATTCAGGAAAAAGTACCTTATTCAAACAATTAACTAGTGTAGATGTAGAAATAGCAGATTTCCCTTACACTACAGTAAAACCTGAAGTTGGGATGATGAAATATGAAGATGTTTGGGTTCAAATAATAGAGATACCATCCACATTTTATCCTCAATGGATGGGCATTGCTCACTCAACAGATTTAGTTATAAGAGTAATTGATGGAGATGGGGATCTTAACAGGCAGAGAAAAGATTTGAATGACATTATGAACAAGTTTCACGTAAAAACAAAAACAATCAAAGTCACTTCTAAAAGGCCAATAAATCTTAGCAAACTGAAATTAGAAATTTGGAACAATTTAAATGCTATCAGAGTATATACTAAAGTTCAGGGAAAACCTCCGGAAAAGAAACCGATAGTAATGAAAAAGGAAGCTACAGTGAAAGATGTAGTGAAAGAAGTGCATAAAGAATTTCTTAAAACTTTCAGATTTGCAAGAATTTGGGGCAAGTCTGTTAAATTTGATGGGGCAAATGTTGGGTTAGCACACAAATTGGAAGATAGAGATATCGTACAGATTTTCCATAAATAAAGGCTTAAATGTTTTAGTAATCTAGCTACAATCATGGGAGATATTGTAGAATACACTGTCGATTATATAGGTAAAGTAACAGTAGCTGAATTAACAGAGCTTAAACAAAAAACTGATGCTTATATTTTATCTAATGAAGAAGGAGATAAACCAAGAATTCAAAGTTCTGCTGCAATTTTGGCCCAACAAGGAATTCCACCATGTGGTTATGTAGAAAAACCAACACTAGTAATACAAATAAAGCTAGATAACATGAAAAGGGATGAGTTATATAACGAGATAACATCTTTAGTAAGAGCGAATTATGAGAATAGGTATTCCCTTGAGACTTCTTACTAACAAAAATATATTCTTTTTCTCACTATTGTAATTAAGGAAAAAAATTTTGTTATACGAAGTGTTATCATGAAACTCAAAGACAGAACAGCTGTAATTACCGGTGCTGCTTCTGGCATAGGCAAAGCTATAGCTCTGGAATTTGCAAAAGAAGGAGCAAAAACAGTAATTGTAGATATGAATAGAGAAAAAGGAATGGAGGTTGTGGACGAAATCAAAAAAATTCACGATGATGCATTTTTTGTGGAATGTGACATTACAAAAAAAGAAGATTGTGAAGCAATGATAAAAAAAGCTATTAACACTTTTGGAAAAATAGACATCCTTGTTAACAATGCAGGTATCTATATTCCTAAAAGGCTTGTAGAAACATCAGAACAAGAATGGGATGAAACATTTGCCATAAATTTGAAAAGCGTTTTTTTGTGTAGTAAACTTGCACTTCCAATTATGGAGAAGCAAAAAAACGGTATTATATTGAATATAGCATCTGGTCTCGGAATTATCCCCGAAGCAGAATCAGCAGCATATTGTGCTTCTAAAGCTGCTCTAATTCATCTCACAAAGGTTTTAGCCTTAGATTATGCTCGAAAAGGAATTCGTGTCAATTCAATTTGTCCAGGTCCTATTTGGACACCTCTTCTTACAAATATATTTTCAAGAGAACATTTAGAAACCGAAACCGCAGAAGTTATACCAATGGGAAGGTTAGGTACTCCAGAAGAAGTAGCTAAAGTTGCTTTATTCTTAGCTTCAGATGATGCCTCTTATGTAACAGGAGCTACATATACTGTTGATGGTGGCGAATCAATAGGATAAGATTTATACTTTTCTTTCTAAACAATGTATTATGCAAAAGATTTTTCTTGCCTTCCACGCCATTATAGAAAAAGATGGAAAGGTTCTTGTAATGAAAAGATATTCTAAAGATAATTTCAATCCTGACTTCTGGGACTTGCCTGGCGGTGTAATGGAATTTGGAGAGAACCCTCTAGAAGCTTTGAAAAGAGAGGTAAAAGAAGAGTGTGGATTGGATGTAGAAATTTTAAGCCCATTGGATATTTCTACAAAAATAGGAGATGAGGAACAATATGTTGCTGTCACTTATATCTGTGAATACAAGTCGGGTACAGTTAAACTAAGTAAAGAACATTCTGAATTCAAGTGGGCTGATCCAAAAAAAGTCCCTGATCTTGAAAATTTGAATTGGGTTTTAGACAAGGCAATTTATCCTTATATTGAATTTACTTCTGTGTGATTACAGACAAAAAAATTTTCTATGTTTTATTCTACATGAACAGCTTCATGACCCTTAACCACTTCTGAATGGACGTTTCTATAATTTCGATCGCTTTCATCTGATAATAAATATACAGCTGCTAGTGGAAATACTAGAATTAAATCTCCAGGATCTCCCAAACCTTCTTTTGCTGCGTCTACCACTCGATTAGTATAATTATACAAATCAAGGTCACTTCCACTCTTTGGAATAGCATCTACTGTTGGGAAAACAAGTATAAACTCTCTTAATCCTCTATAAGTTCCTATGTCTTCTCCTGTTGGACCTCTTCCTTCAGCATAACCAAACCTAAGAACATTAGGAATACTAAAATAACCCGGTAATAACGTATCTAAATATCTGCTACTAATATTAACTGTTAATCCACTACTCATATCACTACTGAACAAAGATAAGGATTTAACTTTTTCGGTCAGTCGACAAAAACAACACCCATTTTTGGTAAATTACAAAAATCAGTTGTAAAGCAATAAGCTCCGGCATTCAAAAAAATAATTTTATCACCAACTTTGGGACCCTTTAGTTTAACATCATATCTGAAAATATCCATCGAATCAGGTGTGCATCCCTTTACGACAAACTGTCTCCCTTCTTGTAATTCCCCTTCAATCAACAGTTTGATTGGTATTAACAAAGTATCTAATGCACCATTATAGACAGATGCATCAACTATAATATTATTATCATAAATAGCTAAAATTTCAGTTTCAAGCCGAGTTGGTGGAGCTGCAAGAAATCTTCCAGGTTCAATATATGTTGTTATACCATATTCTTTTTCTAACCATGTTTTAAGTTCAGTAATTTTTTCAAAAATGAATTTAATACTTTTGTCACTTGAGTTTTTATACTCAACAGGAAGGCCACCACCAATATTCACTATATTAATATTCTTCAGAGTTTCTTTTTTTAACAACTGGCTTAATTCTTCTTTTAATGTCCACTCACTAGTATTCTGTGTTTTTCTATGAAAATGAACACCTAAATTATCTATATTATTGTTTTTCTTAAGTTTAGGCACCAATTCATTTATTTCATCAGAACTAATGCCAAACACAAAATATTTCCCAGTATGTATCGTATATTCTTTAATCTTCATTCTCAAAAGTAAATTAATTTTTACATCTTTTTTATCGATAAAATCTATCAGAACATCTAAATCGCTTTCATTATCAACAACAAAGTTTCTAACACCATGTTCAAGAATTTCATTTAACTTGTCATCGTTCCATGCCTGTGCAAAAAACCAAATTCTACTCTTATCTTCAACATACTGAAGAGCCTCCATCATATGTATGCTAAAAAAGGAATCAGTATTTCCTTCTAGTATTTTAGTGATTTCGGGAAAGGTTTTAACACTATATGACACTTTCAATCCCAAATCTTTCAAAATTTTATATTGACTTAATAGCCTGGATTTACTGACAATGAATCTTGATTTTGTCATTTAAGTATGCCCTCCTCAGAAAGAACATCTAGTGCTGTCATCATCGCAAGTGGAAAGAAAACACTCACATCTCCTATAACCGTCACAGCATCAGCATCATCTTTAATCTTCCCCCAACTTTTCGCCTCTCTTGTCGTAGCTCCGCTCATGCTGCCAGAATATTCTCTTGCAGTCGTCATGTAAACAGCATAATCTGCACCGCCATTTATTAGCGTTCCAAGAATTGCATGATGTTTAGAAACACCCCCGCCTAAAGCAATAATTCCCTTTTTATCATCATGTGTAGAACTAAATATCAAATTCTCAAAATCTTTTACAACATCAATTATAAAATCAGGATGTTCTTGTTGGAATAAATACAAATGAAATCCAAATGCACCATCAGTTATTGCAGGGCAAAATATAGAAACATTTTTTCTAGCAGCTTGGTAAAGAATTGAATTTTCGTCTTTCAATAATAACCCAAATTCTCTTAATAAATCACTCACAGAATATTTTTTTCTTTTTTCATAGAGTTTATTTAAAATATCTTTGATATAAGCTTCAAATCTTTCATAGCTTTCATTTCTAATGAAAAGATTTCCAATTCTATTCATCCCTTTTTCATGCGAAGCTACATCATCAGCTGAATAGTTACCTATAATAAAATCTTCTCCTACAGCTTTCATTATATCCTCTTCAATGCTACCAACAGTTGTTACCACAACATTAACCATTCCAAGTTCAATTAGTTGTGCAAAAAATCCTCTAAGACCAGAAGTGGTCATGTTAGAAGTGAATGTTAAATAAATCTTCGCTCCTTCTCTCTTCATCTTAGCAATGCACTCAACAGCTTTGTATAATTCTACTCCCTGAAACCCACAACTACCTAAATCCCTAACAAGATCAACAATTTTTGAATTCTTTTCCCATTTAACATCTTTTACATTAGTCAAAATATCACCCATAATGTCTACATAAAATTCAGAATTAGGTTATGGAGTAGTCCTTCTATTAGACATCAAAAAATAATTAAACTATAAAGATTAAAACCTTTGTTATGAGTTTTTTATTTCTGTTTACAGAAATAGGTATACTCTTTCTTTTTCTATTATGTTTATTACACGCTTTCAGTAGCGGAAAAAAATATTTGAGTTTTTTGTTGTCAGGACTTATTTACGAACAAAATAAGAGAAATTTTCGTTACAACACCATACCAAATTCTATCAGTAACAGCATAATCATCCTAGTATCGAATTTAAAATCTCATAAACTTTCAAAGAATCTTTTTTATCTACAACTATTGTAGTGTAAACCCACGCGGAAATAAATTCCAATACGTTAATATTTTGTTCAGCTAATACTGAAGTAATATAGGCCACGACACCGGGAACATCTTCTATTTCTTTAGGTGACTTGATTAAAATAACCGTACAATCGATATTTTTTTTGAGTATATTTTCTTTTATATTACTCGCATATTCTTTATCAGTTAAGTAAATGGTGCAATCAGGTAATTCTATTTTAATTTTGCTTTGTTTATTTAATGGCCTATCGCTTATAATTACGGAATATCCTTCATATACAGTTATTTTACTTTTTTTCAATATTTGTAAAACTTTTTCTTCTCTTCTGTATTTTATTTTTTTCATATCTTCTGATAAACGTCTAAGTGCAGCTTTGACAGCTTCGAAATTTTTTATATCTAGCTCATTTTGTATCTGTCTCGTCAAAGATGAGAGATTGACTATACCTTTTTCTAAACATTCCTTCACATATGGCTTGTTTTTGATATAAAGCCTAACATCTTCTGCTATACTCATGGATTATATGTCCTATTTGGTATATTTAAGTCTTATTTTGTAGCATAGATGTCATAAAATTTAAATACCTTTCTCGCTAATTAATGTGCTGTTACTTGGTGAATAAAATGCAATCAAAAAATAAATTAGAAAAATTATTGCAGATAGATTTGTTTAGAAAAATCTATTCATTCTTGCATTACAGGTTAAGAGAATAATTAAGATTCATAGGTTTTCTAGCCCCCGTGGTCTAATTGGATAGGGCACAAACTTAAGGTGTTAGCCTTCGGTGCTTGCCTTCTATGGTGTAAGCTTCCTAAGTGTATGCCTACGGTGTTTGGAGATAGCTTGATAGTGCGGGTTCGATTCCCGTCGGGGGCATCTAAAATCAAGAGGTGAAAATATGAATAGCAATAGTAAGTTTAAGCAATACGCAGAATTAGTTGGTGGAAGAGCTGAAAGATTTTATCAATATTTGTTAGACTCAGAAGAAATTTTCATTAATGCAAAAACTGCACCCTATGAACCAAATAGCTCCAATGAAGTAAAACAAAATGGCTATACAAAGGTGAAAAATGATGACTGAGTTAATAGACGATTGGTTCAACCCAGAAGATACATTAGAGAAAAATTATTTTAGATATTCGAGCGGACATCCTAATTATGGTGTTCAAGATGACTTCGAATTGCAGATGAGAAAATTCAAAGTGCATAGAAGATTGATAATTTTAAGTATCTCACTTGTCGAACAATCTGGAAATGCACTTGAATCCGCATTGAAGAAATATGACTTACCTGATTTTGAAGTACTTTATGATCCATATTTCAAAAAGTTGTTTTCAACAGGAAAATCTTATAGATACTTGATTAAATTCAAGAAAAAGGTTCCAGACAACTATTTTAGGCAGATGTGTGAAGAGCTTGGTGTAATTGATGATTCATAGAAATTTTATATTTCGAAATATCTTAATAGACAGAATAAATATATTGCATAACTAAATTAAAGTGGTAATATGAATATGGAACAAAAAATAGGCCAAGAAATAGTAAACACATTAACCAAAATAGAATTCCTTAAGCATGAAAATATATTAGAATCCCTAGAAACCCCCCCACAAGAACAATTCGGCGATTTGGCAAGTAATATATGCTTCTCTTTGGCTAAAGAACTGAAAAAATCACCCATGCAAATATCTCAAGAAGTTGTTTCTAAATTAAGAATTCCTAAAGATTCTTTAATACATAAAGTAGAGGTTAAAGGAGGTTACATAAACTTCTTTTATAATTATGAAAAAGTTTCAGAATTGCTACTGAAAGAAATACTAAAGCAGAACAAGAAATATGGCTCATCTAATATAAGCAAGGGAAAAAAAGTTATCGTTGAATATAGTTCTCCAAATATAGCTAAGCCATTCACAATCGGTCATCTACGATCTACAATAATAGGTGATGCTACAGCAAACGTCCTGGAATTTATTGGTTGGAAAGTTTATAGGGATAATCATTTAGGAGATTGGGGAACACAATTTGGAAAGCAAATTTATGCAATCATGACATGGGGAAATGAAAAAGAGATAGAAAACTCAAAAAGTCCAGTTAAGGAGTTAGTTGATCTTTACGTTAAGTTTCACAGTGAAGCAGAAAAAAATCCTAGTTTAGAAGATGAAGGAAGAAAATGGTTTAAAAAGCTTGAGAATGGGGATCCGATAGCAAGAAAATTGTGGAAAAAATGCATCGATTGGTCGATGAAAGAATTTAGAAACATTTATAAAAGATTGAATGTGAAATTTACAGAAAATAACGGTTTAGGTTATGGCGAATCCTTTTTTGAGGATAAAATGAGTAATGTCATTAAGGAATTAGAAAACAAAAAATTACTTAAAGAAAGCAAAGGTGCTAAACTAATATTCTTCTCTGGTGATAAGCTGCCGCCTTTGATGATTCTCAAGAGTGATGGTGCCACATTGTATGCAACGCGTGATTTGGCTACAGATAAATTTAGATTAAAAAAATACGGAAAGGATATTATGGTAATAAATGAAACTGGTTCTGAGCAATCACTCTATTGGAAACAAATTTTCACCTCAGAAGAGATGCTGGGATGGTATACGAAAGAGCAAAGATATCATCTCAAACATGGTCTATTTCGATTTAAGGACAGTAAAATGTCAACTCGAAAAGGAAATGTTGTTTGGTTGGAAGATGTATTGAATAATGCAGTTAATAAAGCAAGAGAAATAATTGAAAAATCAGCAACTGCAAAAGAATTATTTGACAAAGAAAAAAATAGCATAGCTGAAATAGTTGGCATAGGTGCAATCAAATACTTCGATTTGTCTCACGATCCTATCAGCGATGTGATTTTCGATTGGGAAAGTGCATTATCGTTTGAAGGTGACACTGGACCTTATTTGCAATACGCATATGTTAGAGCAAATAAAATTCTAGAAAAAGCAGGTAAATGGAATGAAAAATTTTCAATTAACAAATTAAAACAAGAAGAAAAGCTATTAATAAAAAAACTCCTAGAATTTCCTGAAATTGTTCAGAAAGCAGCTAAAGACTATAAACCTCATTATATCTGCAATTATACCCATGACTTGGCTGATCTATTCAGTAGTTTTTACCATGCATGTCCGGTCTTGCAAGCTGAAAATTCAGACCTGAAAAATTTCAGATTGACTCTGGTTAAGGCATTCAAAATAACATTGAAAAATGCTTTATCATTATTAGGAATGGGCACTCCAAAAGTTATGTAGTCTGAAAAGCCTGGCTAATTAATGATTCAAAAAATCTTCTTAAAGATTCTGGATTTGTCCTTAATGTATTGCATTCTTCTCTAATACTATACACAGTCACAACAAAATCATCTTCAACTATATTAGTACATCTGCCATTATTTCCCAAACTTTGTCTATCTCTACCGTTTAATCTTATTATTTGGGCCCCCGTATTATGATATCTTCTTATCATATACTCCTTTATGGGGTATCTCTTGTGATCATGAACAAGTACATAGTCAAAATGTTCGTCAATAACTTTTTCTAAAGATGCAACATGATCATACACACCATAATAATGATTAGTTCCATTACTGTCTGCAAAAGCAGTTTGCTGGGGTTCTGTGGCTATATTAGCTATATATACTTTTTTAGCACTACTTTTTCTAACAGCATCTTTAATTTCTGGAACAGCTATAGCTGCTAATGTATTTGCTACATGACTTGTTCCGCCAAAAATTAGCACACCAGCCTTTTCTATTGCAGAAACTGCCTCATCGTTTACTTGAATTTCAGGATTTTTACCGTTTTTTGAAAATCTACGAGGATATACTCTAATTGAATCGTAATCTATTCTTTGAATCGCACGCCGCCTTTCGTCTAAAAGGTGTTCACCTCTATAAATTCTTCCGTAAACCGTTTCAAATTTTAAAGTTAATGGGTTCAAAGTTATTGGAAGACATCTAACATTTGGAGAACCTATCATTTCTCTGGTTTTATCGAAACCCTCTTGAATACCATATTCTATTTCGGCTACACCAGTTATTAGATTACCACCACTTTGTCTTTCTAAATCTCCATCAAACAAAAACCTAAAATCCAACGGAACATATTGACCAATTATATCTAATAAATCATCTTGATACCGTTCATTTCCTGTATCGTTTATACTTATCGTAACAAGTTCTCTTAACCCACGATTCTCTAATCCACCATCCTTTTGGTATCTATGAAGCATTATTCTTCCTAAAATAGGTGAATAAAGTTGCGTTCGATCAGCTGAGCTTGCATATTGTTTTACTGGATCTCCCATAGGTACAATTATTTTCCCAATAGTTGAGGCTCCTCTAACAATTTTTTCACTTCCTCCTCCACTGTCAGCTGTAGGAAAAACAATTATGCTATCTTTGTACCCCTTTAAAGCAGCTGCGATTTGAGCACCACCATGCCCCCCTCCACCAACATAAACAAAATTACAATTTCCTTGGGGGGTCTGTGAGTTTGTCTGATAAATAGACATTCAATCCTCCACAAAAAAATTAAGAAAGCATAGGATTAGGTAACGAAAAAACTTTATTGCACTTCAAACATTCAAATGCTTGAGGGAAAGCAAAGTTTAGCATTTTAGTTTTATTGTTCTTACAGTGTGGACATTGCATTTTCTTCACCCATCAAAATATTCGGAAAGGGGAGGTGCGGAAATAGGCAATGGGATTTCCTCCTCGGGGTTTACCTCCCTTTATCCTTTTCTTCTTATCTATAATTATAGCAGCTAAACTATATAAAAAGTCCCTAAAAACGCACTCTTAAGGTCAAAAGGATGAAATCAAAAACAAGCCAAATTAATACCTAACCATTACAAAAAGCTTTTTAACGCTATAATTTTAATCATAGAACTATGAAATATCTTGTCGAGGAGACAAAAGACGGCCAGAGAGCTTATAACACAATTATGGTGGACAACCCAAAATTTTTCTCTGTATTATCAAATGAATTAGCATTAAATATCATCAAAGAATTAAGCAAGCAATCCATGTGCGCGATGGATGTTGCTAGAAAACTGAAAGAACACGAACAAAAAATCTATTATCATATGAGAAAATTAGAAAAAATAGGTGTAATTAGATTAGAATCAACTGAAGAAAGAGTAGGCGCAATAGCAAAAATTTATTCACCCGTTTCTCCAATCATTTCATTCAAGTTGTTTGAAGGCGACACAGTTACCGATATGAAAACAAAAGTGGCCTCATTAAAATTTCTGCACCCTTTCATCATTGAAAATAAATTCAACGCATTGGTTGTAGTCGGGAGTCCTGATCCTCATGGAAAATATAAATCCTCCGCATCCGACGGTTATGTAGGTATAAACATAGGAAGCTTTTTCGGCCAGTTTGTAGTTGAAATGAAAGAACCAGTTTATAAATTAGATACGCAAGTGACTGAAGCGGATTTGAAAAAGAATTTGATTTTGATTGGAGGCCCTAAGAATAACATTATTACTGAACGAATTAATGAAAAGCTTCCAATTTATTTTGACTACTCTGAGGAAACATTTGATTGGGAACTTGTTTCAAAGATTTCCAAAAATGTTTATCAAGACAAATATGTTGGTATTGTTGCTAGAATTCCTAGTCCATTTGCTAAGGGAAAGGAAATTATAGTATTCGCCGGAAAAGGATTTAGTGGAAGCAAAGCAGCTGTTCTCGCCTTTACGCAACATCTAAAAGAAGTTGCAAAAGGAAATTCATTCAAACCCCAAATAATGTCTAGGGTTGTGAAAGGAATAGATGTAGACTCAGACGGCATTGTAGATGAAGTTGAATTTATCGAATAACTATTTTTTTACAGAGACAGGACATTTCTCACCGCTATAATCACAAATAACACAACAAGATCCCCTTTTTGCAGATATTATCTTACCACAGCCATGACATTCATAAAATGGTAGGCATTTGTCTTTAGGTATTTTCATTTCCTGTTTATGTCCGCACTGTGGACAAGTTAATTTTGCTTTAGACATATATAATCTAAGATAATCTCAAGGCCCTTATCAAAGCAGATTTATTAAAGCCTACAATAATTTGACCGTCAACTTCAATGACAGGAACACCCATTTGTCCAGATTTTTCAACCATTTCTCTAGCAGCTTTAGGATCCTTGGTTACGTCAACTTCTCTGTATTTTACACTGTGCTCTTTGAAAAGTCTTTTAGCCATTTCGCAATAAACACATGTGGGCGTAGTATATATTATTACATTCTGTGTCATAATCATCCACGGGTATAGATTGGTCTTTCTTGTATATAAATATTTCATCGCCTATGGAAAAATTCAATGATTAACTTCAACACAGTCTTATTTTTAGTTATTTCAATATTAGTTACAATCCTAGTAAAGTTATATGTTGACTAAAAGTATATCCCATTTTTTTAGTCTCTTTTTCTATTTTATTCCTAATTGTTGAAAAATCAAAAGTGTAATTATATTTTTTCTTGAGTAGTTCTGACCGCTCTTTAATATTACCTTCTCTTGATTTTCCAGTTAGTTTAATAGTTTCTACTTTGTACCCAAAACCAGGACCGGTATCATCACTACTTGTTCCAAAACCAAAACTAGTTTCTTTTAGTTGTTCTGTGAAATGAACCAGCTTTCTATTATCATCAATTCTAAACTGTGCTAAATACGTTAATTTTTTTCTATTTAAAAAAGTATTTCTTTCAGCGACAGTAGTTTCCAAAGTATAAATGCCCTTTTTTCTGCCAACTTAAATTTTTTACCGAAAAGACCATCAATCCTTTCAATTAATTTTGCCATACTTATGATTTATTGAAATGTAGTTATATATTTTATAAATTAAGAAACTTTCAACCTTTCCTGCTTATAAAAATTTCCTTGAAAAATTGTTCTTGATCCGTTTCAACTTTACCCCTCGACGACAAATAAAGCAACGGTAGGAAATGTCTTACAATCTGCTCTCTATCCCATGTTTCAACAATTTTCGAAAATTCAATCTTATTCTCTTTCAGTTTATCAATAAAACCGCTAATATCATCCATTAACCTGTTGATCCTTACTTCTATATCTTCTTCCTCCATATTAATGTTGCTAACTATCCTCCTTCCTAACGTCTTTTTCCTAACGTCTTTCTTCTCTTCAACCTTCATAGCCTTCCTCAAAGCATTAACCAGTTCTTCAAGCGTTACCGCCCTTTTTGGTAATCTTTCCATTGGTGGTGATAAATTCAGATTTGACAATTTCATCCTCAATTGCATGAACTCGTCAAGGTTGCTAGGTGGATCAACCTGAAAGCTTTGTTGTTCATTCTGTTTTGGAAAAATTGATTCAGCCTTTAGTTTGAGTAATAAAACTGAAAGCAGTACAACCTTAGCAGGAATCCTGAAATCAAGAATTTTTAAACCTTCGATATACTTCAAAAATGAATCTGACAATTTCCCTATGTCAATTTCCCATGGGTTAATCCCCTCAAGTGTTATAATCTGGTAAATCATATCTTCCCAAGCTTCATTCTGTATGACATTCTGTAGCAAATTCTGTTCATCCACTCAAACCAACCTCTCTTGGCAGTTCTAGTCCTAATATCTTGGATTCTCCATTCTCCATTGTGACGCCATAAATCTTATCGCCCTGTTTAATGGTATGGTCATTGTGTGTGATCACAATAAATTGCTCGTTTCTAGACAATTTCTTGATCATTTCAACAATCCTCTTGGTGTTCACCTTGTCTAAAAACGCATCTATCTCATCAAGTATGTAAAACGGCGCAGGTTTGTACAATTGAATAGCAAAAAGAAACGCCAAAGCCGTAACAGATTTTTCACCACCAGACATTGCATCCAGGTTCAACTGATTTTTTCCTGTTGCATTAGCTTTTATAAGCAATCCACTCTCAATATCCATTACATCCTCCAACTCCAATGACGCCTCTCCAGCGCCCATTTCTCTAAAAATATTCTGAAAGTTTTTACTGACTCCACCAAGTGTTTCAAAAAACACCTCCCTCTTTTTCTCTTCTATCCTCATAATCATTTCTTCAATACTCAGCCGTTCTTCATTTATCTTATCATATTTCGCTTTTAGTTCATCAAATTCAATCCTAAACTGATCATATTCCTCTATAGCTTTCATGTTAACCATTCCAAGGGAATTCATCTCTCTGATAGCATCACTGATCTGCACTTCTAATATCTCCTGTCTCTCATCAATATATTCCACATCATCCCCATATTTTTCAACCTCGATCTTGAAATTCTCAGTCTCAGCCTCTACCCTTGCCGCTCTAATTTTCATTCTGTTTATTTTGTCCTGCAATTTTATTCTCTCTTCATATTTACTTCTTCTGTTTCCCCTCTCTTCATCTAATTTTTTATCTATCCCAATCTTCTCCTCTTCCAGATCAACTACATTTCTCACTTCCTTTTCTTGGCTAAGCTTGAGATCTTCAATTTTTCTGTTAAGTTGGTCAATTTCAATTTTCAAGAAATTATTTTCTTCATCCAATTCTCCTTTCATATACTGATATTCCTTTATCTCTGAATCTGTGTTCAACATTTCCCTCTTCTGGTAATAACCTCCTATCATCGCTCCAGACTTTTCGGTCAAATCTCCATCTAATGTAACCATCCTAATATTGCCTATACCTATTTCCCTTGCAACACCAAGATTCTCAACAACTACGGTATCTCCGAATATATGCTCAACAGCCGGTGAATATTTTTTATCAAATCTTACCAATTCAGAAAGCAGTCCAACAACACCAGGTTTCTTCAATAGCTTCTTCTGTTCCGGAGTTAAAAACCTTCCTTTCATCCTATTTAAAGGCAGAAAAGTCGCCCTTCCAATCCTTTGATCTTTCAAATAGTTGATGCATTCTGAAGCCAAAAGTGTATCATCAACAATAACATTCTGCAGCTTCATCCCAGCCGCAACCTCAGCCGCAACCTCATACTCTTTCGGTACTTTTATAAGATTGCTGATAACACCATGAACACCTTTCCTTGCTAAATTCAAAATAGCCTGTACACCACTACTAAAACCGCCTCTTTTATTTCCTAATGATTCCAATCTCTCAATCATTCTATTCAATCTCTCAATCTCCCTTACATTAGATTCAATCCTCGTCTCATTTCTCACAAGCTTGTTTCTAAATTCCTCCAGTTCTTCCCTGATGCCACTTTCTCTTGAACGTACAAAAACCCTTTCCGAAATCTTCTCTTTCTCCTTTTCCATGCGATCCATATCAGCCTCTATCTCTTTGATTTCACCTTCCAGTCTTGTTATCTCCTCCTCACTTTCAGTTACTTCTTTATTCATCTTCTCCAAATCACTGTTCAATAAACTGTATCTTTTGTGTGCAAGTGAAGCGCGAAAAACATCAAGTCTCTTCTGAAGATCTTTGTATCTTAAAGCTGCATTTCTATCAGTTTCTAGCGATTGCAGTCTTTCCATCCTTTCCGAAATTATTATCTCCACTTCTTTGAGTTTTTGGCTAACTTTTTCCAGATTAAATAATGCCTTCTCTTTCTTCTCGTTGTAATGCGATATGCCAGCAACCTCATCTATTACCCCTCTCCTATCTTCTGGAGACATTTCAATAACCTGCGTCACATCCCCCTGCATAATAATATTGAAACCGTCAGGATGAACTCTTGCAGTAGAAAGCAGCTCAAGTATTTTATCTCTGGTCGTCGTCCTGCCATTAATCTTAAACAAACTCATGCCCTGCTTGTTGACTTTTCTTGTAATAGCTACCTCTTCAGTTTCAAAAGGGAAAGTCTTGGTAGCATTATCAAACCACAAAGTTACAGAAGCATAATCAGCAGGTTTTGCACTCCTGTCATTACCATGATATATCAATTCATGCAGTCTGTCCGCTCTTAATGACTTAGCTGAACTTCTACCTAAAGCAAAGCTGATCGCATCTAGGATATTGGATTTTCCAACACCATTTGGACCGCACACAACCATAAATCCGTTATCAAATGGTATCGACACCTTTTTTTTGAATGATTTGAAGCCTTGAAGAGTCATGCGTGTAATCTTGGTTTCCATAATAGAAAAATGGGTAAAAGTGGGTTATATCGTTATGCATTTATCAGCGTGATTTTTTAGATAGAAGCAGAGCGTGTCTAGATAGAAGTAAAAGATTTAAATATCAGTAATACAATGTAATACATATGAAAAGAGAAGAATTACTTACAGTAAGAGTAGAACCAAAAATAAAGGAAAAACTGAAATTGTTAGAAAAAGAAAAAATGGAAACACGATCAAACATAATCAGAGAAGCCTTAATTAGATATATCGAGAAAGAAATGGAAATGAAAGAAATCAGGAAAATAGTTGCGGAAAAATTTGCCTCAGGCTCTATCTCTTTTGAAGAAACAGTTAAGATTTTGGGTTATGAAGAAGCAAGAAAAATTGCTTTTTTTGTAGAGGTAGCTAAGAAATCCTTCGAGGAAGGCTTAGAATGAAAAAAATAGTTATGGATACGTCTTCGCTTATATCTCTTCAGATGATCGGAATCCTTCAACAATCCTTCAAAATAATGAAGATAATAATTCCCAAAGCGGTTGAAAAGGAAATAAATGAAATTAGTAGTTATAAAGACATGGAAGGTAAATCGGCAGATAAAATACTAGAACATATCAAGAATGGGATAATAGAAGTAGTCGGGGTAAAAAACAAGAAGAAAGTTGAAAATTTGTTATCAAGAAATATTAATTTTGGCGAAGCTGAGTGCTTTGTTGCTTGTCTTGAACAAAATGTAAGTATATTGATTATGGATGATGTGGATGCCGCATATAGCCTAGAAGGTTTGACCATTGCTAATAGAATTAAAATTAAAATTTCTGTCGCAGTTTTAATTGAACTATGGAAAGAAAAAATTATAACTAAATCTGAATTGAAATCCTTTGTTGACTCCTTGATAAAAATAAGAGAATGGGAGGGAGGAGTTTTGGAAGTTTTAGGACGAAAATATTTAGAAAATATGTGAAAAATAAGGCAAACGGGCAAGTCGGATATAATGTTTTGCATTTCTGGGTTAAAATAACAAAGAAATTAAATCTTTAAATGCACTTCGGGTGATAGTAAATTAATGCAATTAACAATTTTAATAGAGCAAGATGAAGATGGGATGTATATAGCCAAAGTTCCAGATATTTCCAGCTGTTATACACAAGGCAAAACTATATCCCAAGTATTGGAAAGGATTAAAGAAGCAATACAAGTTTGTTTAGAATCAGAAGATATCAAACCCCTGAAATTTGTTGGTTTGCAACAGATACAAGTGAATAGATGAAATTAGTTCCTACTTCTGGGAAGAAATTATGTAAAATTGGGTACCGTTGCCTAATTCTAAATAATAACTCTACTTTTCTCTAATCAAAATC
>CAYJVB010000002.1:0-63331 GCA_964373575.1 uncultured archaeon
GCGTATCAATACTTTTTAAGCTGACTAGTAAACCAGCAAGTCCAAACATTCCAGTCAGAGACGGAAAGAGTACATCATTTGAGTCGATTAAGACTGAATTAAGCGTCAATATGCCCCAGATGCCTGATAGAATGAAAAGCACCGCAGCAAAAAATTTCTTCTTCCCGTTTTCTTTTAATATCATCCATAAAGCTAATGCTATCACTAAAAAATGAATATATGAGTTCACCGAAAAATAGAGATTAGGTATCAACCATAAAAATAACGGTAACATAACAGCGGTTACAGCCATTGTTACCATGGCTGATGTCAAACTTGTAAATAATGCTGTTAAACCCTTTCCCTCTAGTACCATTCGATGTCCTGGTAAAACGTTAATTACTGTATTTGGATCAGGGACGGAGAAAAAAATAGATGGAATATAATTGAGCATTACATTGGAAACTGCGACTGAAATAACAAAAGCAAGTATTGACATAGACGAAACTCCAGATAGAAGTGGTAGGAGCGATATTAGAATAATGTAAATTTGGTTAGGGTGTATTCCTGGAAGTAGGCCTGCTAGTACACCTACAAGAATACCTAAAATTGAATATAAAAAAAGTTCTATCATTTTTTTCAAAAAAATAAAATAAAAAATATTAAAATTGTTGTTTAACCTTTTGCTAACTCATAGATTGACTTTAGGGCAACTAATAAAGCCGCTGGTGCTACAAATATTGATAGATATCCCAAAAAGCTTGCGAGATAACTACCAAGATAAGGTAGCGATTCTAATCCTGCTGAAGCAACAAGCATTAATGCGACAGTCGATAGCAAGAAGCCATGAGATTCTTTTGCTGTAACATTCAATGCACCCACTACTAGACCCAATACAACTAATACTGGACCTACGTAGTTCGGTAATTGTACTGTTGTTGCTGACTCTACTAATCCTAGTACTACTGACAATAATACACCAACGAGAAATGCCCATTCACCGTATTTTGCTTCGGTTTTTGCCATTTCTTCACCTATAAATTATTATTGCGGGAGAATAATTAAATATATCTTTTCCTATTTCTTCTGCTTCGTAGAGAAAATTATTATCTGTACTATTGAAAAACTCTAGTTAAGATATGAAACAAAGCCTAGTATTATTTCTGAAGCAGTGAAGTACAAAGGTTTGTGGATTGATATTAATTGGTATTTAGTTAGATTTTGGCTAGAAAAATTAGGTTTATAAGTTTTTTTTCACAATCTGATGATATGATTCCTGGAATGGACCCAAAAAAAGTTGAACAGATGCTGAAGCAGCTTGGAATGAAGATGGAAGATATTCCTGCAAGTGAGGTTATAATTAAGACTGATGATGGAGACATCACTATCAGTAACCCGCAGGTTGTCAAGACAATTATGAAAGATCAGGTGGTTTATCAGGTTTCTGGTAATGTTAAAGAGGAAACATTTTCTGAAGAGGATGTAAAACTTGTAGTGAATCAAACAGGCATAAAGGATGAAAAAAGAATCAAACAAGCACTGGAAGAATCAAAGGGAGATGTTGTTGAGGCGATAATGAAATTGAAAAAAGGTTAAAGATATTTTAGTTCAAAATCAAACATCATGTTATGGTTTTTATCTATATCCTTACATTTCTTGTTTCACTCGTGGGATCACTTGTCCTGACAAAATTCCTCATAGGGTTTTTTACTTCAAATAATATAATTGCAATTGACCTTCATAAAAAACATAGACCAAAGGTTGCTAATAGCGGTGGAGTAGCTGTTGTTTTTTCATTCATATTTGGCATGCTTTTTTTTATTGGCATAAGGACGTTTTTACTTGAAGATATGAACCATTTGCTCAATTTGTTTGCGGCCTTGCTGACTATTCTAATGGTTGCTCTTATAGGATTCTTTGACGATCTTAATGCAGTAGATGTTTTGAGAGGAAAAAAGGATAAAATATACGGCTTAGTTCAAAGAAAAGGTTTAGAACAGTGGCAAAAACCTTTGTTCACATTTGCTGCAGTAGTACCACTTATGGTAATTAAGGTAGGGTTCTCGCAGATAACACTCCCACTGATAGGCTCAATGGACTTGGGAATATTTTTTCCTCTAGTTGTTGTTCCGCTGATTTTTGTTTTCATCTCAAATGCAACAAATATGTTGGGCGGATTTAATGGGTCGGAAGGAGGCATGGGTCTTGTTTACTGCACTTCACTTGGAATATTCGCAGTTCTTCACAAGGAAATAATTGCAGCATCCATTTTCTTCACAGCAGCAGGTGCCATAATAGGATATCTAGTTTTCAATTGGTATCCAGCTAAGATATTGGCTGGAGACAGTTTGACATATGGCCTAGGCGCTATTGTAGCATCAGGCATAATAATAGGAAATATGGAAAAGGCTGGTTTGATTGCGATGATACCGTTCATAGTGGAATTCTTTTTGAAGGCAAGATCAAAAATGAAGGCAACATGCTTGGGTAAATTGAGAGATGATGGAAAGCTGGATCCACCTTATGGAAAGAAGATCTATTCATGGACACATGTCATAATGAACTTGAAACCAATGACTGAAAAACAGGTAACTTATTCTTTGATAGTATTGAATGTTTTGTTTTCTAGCCTGATTTTTGTTCTATTGTAACAAGGATTTATATCTAATAGTTTACTTTAATCATGAACAGTGATTGAATGGTATTGAAGGAATTACTTGATCGCGTTAAGGATTCTACTTTCACTGTTGGTATTGTTGGCTTAGGAAGGGCTGGACTGCCTTTGGCTGCAACATTTGCTGTTAAAGGAATAAAGGTAATAGGGTATGATGTGGATTACGATCTTGTCGACCAGATAAATGATGGATACACACCGTTTCGGGAGGAAAGACTTGATGAATATCTAAAAACTGCATTAAGAAGTGAGAAACTTCAAGCAACAACAAACCCGAAGGCTTTAGCGAAATGTGATGTTATAATTATTGCTGTAGGAACACCGATTACAAAAACATTGCAGCCGGATTTTGGACAGGTCTATTCTGCTCTGAATAAGATTTTGGAAAATAATATAGAAGACAAGCTAATTGTTCTCAGAAGCACTTCGACACCAAATACACTTGATGATATTGTAAGACCTTATCTTGAAGGTAAGACTGGATTGAAGGCGGGTGTTGATTTTGGTTTGGCTGTTTGTCCTGAAAGGATAGCTGAAGGGACCGCTATAATTGAAATTGAGGAATTACCTGAGATCATAGGAGGTATTGATAATTTATGTGCTGAGATAACAGCAGAAGTTTTCAGGAAGATTAATCAGAACAAGATAATCAGTTTTCTTTCTCCTAAAGCAGCTGCGCTTGCTAAATTGTTTGCTAATGTTTACAGGTATGTTAACTTTGCATTGGCTAATGAATTCGGCCTTATTGCCGAAAAATATGGCGAAGACGCATTTGATATTATTAACGCAACAAACATGAATTATCTTAGAGGAAAAATAGCGGTACCTGGATTGGCAGGAGGCCCGTGTTTAAGCAAGGATGGATATTACCTTGTTTCTAATTCTGCGTTTCCTGATTTTGTAATGATGGCATGGAAATTGAACGAGGCAATACCTGCTGAGGTTGTTGATCGAGTTAGAAATGAGCTGGATAAGAAGGGAAAGAAGCTGATGAATTGTAAAATAGGTGTTTTAGGGTTGGCTTATAAGTCTGGTAGCGATGATGTTAGAGATTCGCCGTCATTAAGAATAGTTGAGATCTTGAAAAGCAACGGTGCAGAGGTTTATGTTTATGATCCATATGTGCCGAGGAAACATGCTAGGGATTTTGGTGTTGAATTAGGCGAATTGAATATGGTAATAAATGGAACGGACGCAATAATTCTTGCTACAAACCATCCTGATTTCAAAAATTTGGATAGACCGATAGATACTGACAACAAAGGCAAAATTTTGTTTGATTGCTGGGGAATGTTTGATCCGAAAGGATTTAGAAATGTGAAATATCTTGGGTTTGGAAGAGGGAATTCTAGTAACTAAAGAAACTATTAGTTATTTTAGCTTCGATTAACACCAAGATCAACGTAAATGTATTACACCTACTCATAAAGCACTCTTAATCCTTCAATTGATCCTAACTCTTTTGTTGGCCATCCCTCTAGTGCAGTTCTTAATTTTGGTGACACAAGATTTTCATCAAATTTATCTCCTAATTTATCCCTCATTACTACTGCTGTCTGACCAAGTATTTCTTTTATGCTGCCATTCATTACTATTTTACCTCTGTTCCAAACAATTGTATGTCCCGTATGTCTATTTACTCTGAATATATTTCTATTAACAGCTACAGGTTCAGAATCTTTTAGAAAGTGTTCAGCATCGTATAGTGTTAGGCCATCCTCTTCAGTACCCATATCAAGGAATGCATATGCATAAGGCTCTATACTTGATAAATGAGGTAATGACGCTAAACCAGCATCAATGTATGTTATTTTCGGAAAATTATCCTGATGAATTATAATTCTGTATGGTCTGTGTGGCAGTACTATGTTTACTTTTAATACTCTCTCCCCATCATACTGTACCCCACAATTTCTTGCTGATGTTAATAATCTTCTTCTTATTTTAGAATTATAACCACGATAACTACCTAAAAGTTCCGGAACTAAAATATTTCCATTTCCCGTTAAAACTACTTCTTCTTCAAATCCTTCTGCAAAAACAAGTTGGGATAGATCATATTCATCCTTAGAAGTAGTGCGACCAAAATTACCATCCAATAAACCAGGTGATGAGGGTGCATCTAAACCTCTTTGTGGTACTATAAGATAATTTTCTGTGACTAAAAATAGACCACCATTAAAGCCTCTCAAAAAAGAAAACGAATCGTCGCCAATATAGGTTAAAGGAACAACATCACTACCGCCGTTTCTTCCTACTTCGTCTATTTTTTTCAATTGGTTTGATAGCCAAAGAGGATATGCAACGCTTTTTGCATGCTTAAACTCCATCCAATAATTATATGGTGGAAAAACATCACCCACCATTCCTAATTCCTCTAAATGCGGATAACGAGAAACGTCTAAATTACAATTCGGTAATATTTCAATAGTCCTTTGAGGACCATCAACTCTTGCTACGACATTGCTAAAAATGTACATTATCTAGATTTCCTAATTTAAACTTAAATGCTTTGAAAACTACTTTGTTTTGAATTCAATGATGTTAAAAGATAGAAGTATTCTTGTTACGGGTGGTACCGGATTTATTGGATCACATCTTTGTGAGAGATTAATTAAAGAAGGAGCTAATATAAGAATCTTAGACAATTCTTTTCGGTCAAGCAAGAGGAATATTGAATCCATAATAGATAAAATCGAGTTAATTGAAGGAGATGTTAGAAATTTTGATGCAATAAAAAAAGCGACCAAAGATGTAGATATTATAATTCATTTAGCTGCAATTCAAGGAACAGCAAATTTCTATGATTATCCTGATTTGGTTTTAGATGTTGGTGTTACAGGAACATTGAATATTGTTAAAGCAATGGCGGAGAATAAAATAAAGTATCTAATGTTTGCATCTTCATCTGAGGCCTATAGTACACCCCAGTTTTTTCCAACCCCAGAATCACACCCATTAATAATTCCAGATCCAACAAATCCAAGGTGGTCTTATTCATCTACTAAAATAATTGGGGAAATGCTTACAATTCATTTTGCAAAGAAAAAAGGATTTGATTATACTGTCATAAGACCGCATAATTTCTATGGACCCAAGATGGGGTGGAAACATATAGTTCCTGAATTCATCAAAAGAATTGTTTTAAATGAGGAATTCACCATTCAAGGTGATGGAAAGCAGACGAGGAGTTTTTGTTATATTGATGATGCTGTTGAACAAATGGTTTTGTGTTTAACAAAAGAAGAAGGTAAAAATCAAATTTTTAATCTTGGCAACCAAAAAGAGTCGACTGTTAATGAAATTGTCAAACACTTAGAAGAAATATGTGGAAGGAAACTAAACCCTAAACGTTTAGAATTGCCGGCTGGTGGAACTACAAGAAGAAATCCTGATATGTCTAAATTTAAGCGTATACTTGGATTTGAGGCTAAGATAGACATTAGAGAGGGACTGAAGAAAACATACGATTGGTATAAGAAGGAAATTGAATATTTGGTTGATCATGCTAAACCTGAAGAATACCCGTGGAATTTAGGAAAATAAATAAGTGAAAACTATTATCATACAGGGTCGATTACATGACAGATGTATCTATAATTATACCATTCAAGAACGAGAAAGAATACGCAGGAAAAACCGTAGATACTGTTTATAATTATCTTAAAGAAAGAAATATTGACTTCGAAATCATAGCTGTTGATGATAGCGATGATGAAACTTGGGATATGCTGAAAAAGCTAGAAAAAAAACTAAAGAATTTCAAAGCTGTACAAGGATGGAAACCGCCAGGATACGGTAAAGCCCAACGTAGAGGTTTTCAGATCGCTAAAGGCAGCATAATAATTCCTTACAGTGGCGATATGGCTGAATCTCTAGATGATGTTATGAAATATATTGATGTTATCAGGAGTGGTTATGATATGGCTTTAGGTTCTAGATTCATAAAGGGAGGGGAAGTTATCAATTACCCTAGAACAAAATTAATTATTAACAGATTAGGTAATACTCTTTTGAAGATTCTCTTTTTATCGAGATATAATGATTTCACAAATGGTTTCAAGGGTTATAACAGAAAAGCTATAGAGGCTATAAGGCCAGTGTCAGATAGTTATCAAATAGGATTAGAGATGGCAATGAAAGGTATGAGAAGAGGATTGAAATACAAGATTGTTCCGATAAAGTGGATTAATAGGCATAGTGGTGTTTCTAAGATGAATATAAAGAAAACAATCATGAACAATTTGATTATAATTTTTAAAATATTTTTTAGTATAGGTAGATACCACTAAAGATCTACAACTTTAGGTTCTGGTAAAGGCATAATAAATTTTCCTTTATAACCTAATTCTCTTAATTTCTTCATTAATTCTTCCCCAATATGCCACGAAAGTAGTAATGCATAATCAGGTTGCTCTTTAAACAGTCTTTCCTCATCTACTATTGGTACATGAGTTCCTGGAGTGAATAAACCAATTTTTAGAGAGCCTTTTCTTTCAACTGTATAATCCAAGACATCTTTGTCAATGTTACAATAGCTTAGTGTAGTACTTCCTCTGGCAGGGGCACTGATGCCAACAATGTTTTTACCACTGTTTTTTATTTCATACAATATTTTCATTAGCTTGATTTTTGAATTTACTATACGTTGTCTAAGCTCTTTGTAAGTTTCTTTGTCATATAATTTACCCTTCTTTTCCTCTTCTAATAATTGCTTCAATCGTTCGCTCATGGGCAATTTTTGTTTGCTGGCAAAAACGCGAATCGAACCACCATGTGTAGGTATAAGTTCTACATCAAAAATATTAAAACCAAATTTGTTCAATAACTCCATCAACGGTTTTAGAGAATAATAACGTAAATGTTCGTGATATACCGTATCATACAAAGTTTCTTTTATCAAACCTAGTAGATATTGAGACTCGGATACAAAAAGTCCATCATCTGATAAAAGTTTGCTAATACCATGCATTAACGAGTCAAGATCTACAATATGACCGAATACATTTGTTGCTGTGATTACCTTTGCTTTTCCATGTTCTACTACGATTTTTTCTGCTATTTTTTCATTGAAATATTCTTTTACGGTTGGAATGCCTTTGCTTATTGCAATTTCAGCCAAATTTGCTGGCTCAATTCCAAGTACTCTTATTCCTTTGTCATGAAAACCTTTCAAGAGTGTTCCATCATTTGATCCTATATCAACAACCAAATCATTTCTCGTCAGCTTAAATTTATTAATCATAAAATCAGCAAATTTAGCGAAATGTTCTATATACATTTTTGTCATACTTGTTTGCATTGGGTATTCTGGTGGAAAAACAATCCTTGGATCAGGGGCAAAACCAATTTGGGCTAATCCACATTTGTCGCACCTGTACAAATCCAAAGGATAATACACTTCAGGTTCTTTGAGCATATCTGTTGTTAAATAAGCTTGCACTAATGGATGGTGGCCTAATGAAATAATTAGTTCTAACCTCTCATTTCCACAGATTTGACATTTATCAATTACTTTATGATTAAGTTTTTCATGAGGCGTCTTGTTACTCATTTTGATCAATAACATTTATAGAACAAGTTAAAAATAAATGGCTTTCTTCTATTTAACCAAGCTTTCTTCTTTTAATTTTCTTGTAGCTTCATCCATATTTGAAAAATGAATACCTATTTTTTTTGCTTTAGATACATCTAATGAAGTATCCTTTGGTCGTTGTGATTTGAATCCTATTTCTTTACTATATATAGGCTTTACTAAATTTTCATTAAAGTTGAAGGTTTTTGCAACTTTCCTCATTAAATCGTATCTTGAAATTCTTTCGCTGCCTGCCATGTGATATATGCCATTTAGATCCTTTTCAGTTGTTTTGATGATGGCCTCGGATAATTCAGAAACTAATGTTGGCGATTCTATTAAATCAACGGCTGCTGTAATCTCACCCTTTTCTAAGCTATTGATAATCCAGTTGAATATACTTCTTTGCTTATTACTGAGCAAGGCGCTTGTTCTGATTATCACAGAGTGTTCGATAGTATTTGTCAGCCATTCTCCAATAAGTTTTGTTTTTCCATAAAAGTTTATAGGGTTGATTATATCATCTTCTTTGTAGAGTCCTTTATTTCCGTCAAACACATAAGTTGTGGATATGAAGATCAATTTCGATTTGGATCTGTTGCACGCATCCACTATGTTTTTGGTTCCAATAACATTTGTTTCCCACGCGGTTTCCATGTTAGTTTCGCATGTATCAGGATTGCTAACAGCACCGCAATGAATCGTCCAATCTGGTTTTATTCTCTCGAACAAATCAATAATGCTATCTCTTTTTGCTAGATTAATATTAAAAAGGTTTTTATTTGCTTTCTCTATGGTCAAATCTAAACCATAATTTTCATGTTTTGATGCCGAATAGACATCACTACCAAGCTGTCCATTTACACCAGTAATTAGTATTTTCATCTTCTCACTAGCTATTAGATTTTCGATTAGTTTTATAAGTTTAATCATTATCTAGATGATATGACTACTCAAATATTGTATATTGGAACTGCACTTAGGAAATACAGAAAAATGTTTAAAGGTAAAGATGTTTTTGGCCTTGGACGTGATATTTTCTTGAATGACCAAAGTTCTGAGGATATTATAGAAGTAGACATTGGCAATAATGACAAGATCTATGTATGTGATGTTAAAACACCAGGTTATCCTCCTAAGAATTTTGTTAATACTTTTCACCTCTTGGGTGGTAGCTGGATAAATCCTAACCATAGAACACCCTTTGACGTGATGAAAGCAGAACTTAGTGAGGAAATTAACCACACTAAGTTTGTTAAACTTTTGGTTAATTGTATGAAACCATTTGGTAATTATATAAAATGCATACCAAAAGAAGTTCATGGAAACCAGAATCATCCCGCAGATTATCATATAATTGTTTCATCAGTATTTGTTTCTTCAGTTACAAAAACTCAGCTTGAAGATGTTTTGGAAATTTCATCTACTGATTCCAAAAGAAAATTTGGTAAGGATTTGTTATCGGTATTAAAGCCTATTTTCGTAGAGTCAGATCCGGGTGCAATTACACTTGGTGACATTAAAAATGGTAGATGCAAGAAATTTTGTTGGGGACATAATGTAGTGCTGTCAGACTATTTTTATGAAAAATTTGATATTCATGTGGAAATTCCGGGTTTCGATGGAATCATTGTGGACAGGTTGACATCCTCACCTTTAACCCCATTTTCTGACAGACCAGAAACCGAACATACCAGACAGAATCCCATAAAGCGCGGACTTTTTGATGATTCTTTCAGTTTTAATCCTGAACCAAATAATAGTCACTGAATCTTGTATATTCTCAACCTATTTATGAAGATATTTCTTATGCCAAGATATGTATACCAATTAATTTCCTTTGAATATTCCATTTCGGGTAACCTGTTTCTTACTATATCCTGTATGTAAGTGTAGTTGAATTCTATGGCTCTTTCATCGACAACTAGGTATTGCGGAGCTATTCTCAGGAATTCTTCTTTTGAGTTTGGTACTAAATATACTGTTATGTTATCCCAAGGACGTGAATCTATTTCTTTGACTGCAATCAAATCTGGGGTTGCTAATGGATAGGCAACCATTACGGTTTCTGGCTTCGTGATATCAAAATACTCGAAAATTCTTAGATAAATTGTATCTCTATTTATGTAGTAGTTGGTGTAGTTGTAAATCTGTAGAATCAACAGTCCAAATAGAAATATTAAAACGATTTTGCGCTGGCTTATTTTCTGTATTGCTGTTGCGAATAATATGGAGAATGCTGGTAGCAGTGGTAGGCCATAGCGGAAGCTTATTTGCGCATAAAATGAATGTAACATTACAGCTGTGATCCAGATTAATAGTATTTTATATTCGTCTTTTAATTTCGGTGTTTGTATGACCCAAAATGTGAATATAACATCACCTAAAAACAGAAACGGATAGAATTTCATGTCAGGTTCTTTTAGCAAAAATAAGTAATTGCCGAATATTAAGAAAAGTAGTGCTATTAATAAATAGATTTTTTCATACTTTTTGAAGAATATTGAGTAAGTTATTATTAGAAATGCGATGAAATTTCCGTTTTGAATGAAATTGAAAAATATGTTTGTAGTGTAATTTTTGCCTATCAAGAAAATATTTTTGAAATCAGTTGGAATTAATATACCACGTTCAACACTTGGATCATAGGCATATCCTTTTACTGAAGTGTGCCATACTGTCCATGAAATTAGTGCGATTGCTGGTATTAGAAATAAAAGAAATTCCCACTTGAATCTTCTTTTTAAAATAACATATACTAACGGGATTACTGATACTAAGATTCCAGGCGCTTTGGTTAGAGCAGTCATAGATCCGAATAAGACAAAAAGGAAATAGTATTTCTTGTCTTCTGTTTTCAATGCTCTTATAAGAAAATACATTGTTGTTGTAAATAGAGCCGTTAATGGAATATCAAAATAAACCCAGTTACTTACTACAAAAAACCAAGGCTGAACAGACAAGAATATAGTTGCCAGTAATCCGATTTTCTCACCAAATAATTCCTTTCCTATGAAAAATGTCATCAATAGTGCAATTACTGAAAAAATTAGTATAACGGAATGTGATACTATCACGGACTCACCAAATATTTTGTATGAAAGTGCTAATACCCAAAATAGAAAATAAGGGTGCCCAAAATCTTGAGGCGGTATAGAAAATAATCCATTCTCAAGCAAATATTTTGATTGAGAGACCCAAGCTACTGCATCATAATGATATGGATTTGCTAGTGTTGGGATATGTAAAATAATGAATGTAACAATTACTGCAAGCAACATATAGTGAGTTTTTCTTCTCTGAAATTTCATATCTACTTTATGTTATTAAGAAGATAAATTTTATAATTTTAATGTACAATAGTCCACTATGAAGATCGCCTTTGTATTACCACATTCGCCTCAATATGCAAAAATTAGCGAAGGGGATTATTTGAAGCATCCTAAATATGAACATCAATATTGTAAGGCATTGAGAGATCTGGGCCATGAAGCTGAATTGTTTGTTTTGTCATACAAAAAAAAGCCATATAGAAAAAGACATATTTTCGGACATTTTGTTAACTTTATTCCCGTTGACTTTAAATTAGGCAATTCAGAATTTTCGTTTAAACTTTTGGAAGTCCTATGGAAAAGTAATTTTGATATATACCATCTTCATGCATATTATTTTCCAATGTTCGATCCTTTGTCTGTAATGTGCAAGATAAAAAACTTTTCCTTTGTATGTCAATTTCATGGCAAAGGTCCAGGACAACCGAGATTTTTTGATAGATTGATTAAATTTTTTACATTGAGATTGCCTGCTAAAATATTATGTGTTACTCGCGAAGAGGTAGATAATGTTAAGAAAGTTTTTGGTTTGCCTTCTGGAAATGTGACATTCTTTCCTAATGGTTTGGACTTGGATTATTTCAAACCAAGAATAATTTCTAAAGAACAGATGAAGTTAAGTGGCAGCATCTTTTATTTACTTTTTGTTGGTAGACTGTCTTTTCATAACAAAGGTGTAGATACCTTAATTAATGCTGTGTCTAAGTTGCCTGATGATGTAAAATTATTGGTCATTGGAGATGGACCTGATTTCAACAATATGCTTGAACTCATCAAGAAATTGGATTTAGAAGATCGTGTTATACCTCTCGGTGGACAACCTGGTAGTGTTGTAGTTAAATATTATAATGTGGTTGATTGTATTGTAGCGCCTTCTAACTTTGATTTTTGGCCTGGGGTGGTTTTAGAGGGTATGTACTCCAAAAAGCCTGTTATTGCATCTAAAGTTGGAGGGATTCCTGATATGATAGACAATTGGAAGACCGGTATATTAGTTGAACCGGGTAATGTTAATCAAATTGTTAATACTGTGTTGAAACTAAAAAAAGATAAAAAACTATCGTCATTTATAGGAAATAATGCTCATAAAAAGGTTAAAACTCAATTCAATTGGGATATAATTGGAAAAAGAGCCGAAAAAATATACGAGGAGGTATTGAGATGAGTAAAACATACATACCAAAGCGAGGCACTGAAATATTGAAGTATCATGCTAAAACACAATTATATGATTTGAAAGGAAGCAAGAGGGTTTTAGATTTTGGTTGTGGACCCGGTTTTTGGATGGAGATGCTCCGTGAAATGAATTCTGATCCTATAGGCGTTGATATCTCACTTGATCATATAAAAATTTGTAAACGCAAAGGATTTACAAGTTATGTTGGCGGCGTAAATTATCTATCTAAATTTTCTAGTAGTTCATTCGATGCTATTTTATGCTCTTTTGTCATTGAACATTTGACTAGAGAAGATATAGATGCAATGTTAAATCATTTCCACAGAATATTGAGACCTAATGGAATATTAGTTATAAATACTGACAATTGGCATAGTGCATATAAAAAATTTTATGATGACTATACACATAAAACACCATTTACAGGAATATCATTAAAGGAACTTGTACAAAGTAAAAAATTTCGTGTCAAAAGACTGGCCTATTTTCCCACCATTTTCAAAGGATTCGGGTTACTTTCTTCATATTTCCCGTTTTTTACCAGATTTTTTTATATGTTACTAGAACTAGATAACCTGTTCAATAGAAGAAATATGAAATTGGTTGCAGAAAAGGTTTAATGCAATTTTTTCTTAATGTTATTTTCCAAATCTTCGGTTTTCTTTGTGCTGACTATAAGTTCTCCTAGCAAACCAATAGAAATAAACTGAATGCCTATTATCATAAACAATACTCCTAGAGCTAAAATTGGCCTATCCCAAATCGTAACACCTTTAGACCAGAGGTATGTCATATAAACACCAATAGAAAAACCGATCAAAAAGAATAACATGCCTATAAAGCCAAATAAATGAAGTGGCCTTTTAGAAAATCTCATAAGAAACTTTACCGTTATTAGATCCAAAAATCCCTTTACCAAGCGAGTCACTCCGTATTTTGATTGACCAAACTTTCTTGATCTGTGATTAACTTTTATTTCAGAAACCTTATATCCTTTCCAATGGGCTAAAGCAGGTATATATCTATGAAGCTCACCGTATATGTTCAGACTTTTTGCAACCTCCTTTCTAAATATTTTAAAGCCACAATTGCTGTCATGGATATTAACTCCCGTAGTGATTGATGTAAGCTTGTTAAAAATTTTGGATGGCATCGTTTTTGTTATAGGATCGTTTCTTATATACTTCCAACCGACAACCAAATCATAACCCTGGTTTATTTTTTTTAGCATTCTGGGTATTTCTGCAGGATCATCTTGTAAATCTCCATCCATTGTAATCACAAAGTCACCATTTGCATGGTTGAAGCCGATCATTAAGGCAATAGATTTTCCAAAATTTTGACGCAGTTCAATAACCTTCACATTTTTATCTTTTTTATGTAGTTTTTCTAATTCAGGAGAAGTATTATCTTCACTCCCATCATCTATAAATATTATTTCGTATCTTTTTCCAATATTTTTTAGAGTTTCTGTTAACTCTCTATGTAGGATAGCTACATTTTTTTCTTCATTTTTGACAGGTATGATTATAGATAGATCCATGCTAATCTCTATTATATACTTCTTTTTAATTTTTAAATTGTAATTGATTTTTTAGATTGGAATGTGCGGTATAGCAGGATTTGTTGGCATTTCTGATAGGCAGCTTCTGAAGAAAATGTGTAATATTATACAGCACAGAGGACCTGATGAATCTGGTTTTTTTATCGATGATAATGTAGGTTTGGGAAATCAAAGACTCAGCATTATTGATGTTGCAGAAGGACATATGCCTATGCAGAATGAAGATAAGACTATTACAATCACATATAATGGCGAGATTTATAATTACCTTGAGCTGAAAAAAGAACTTGAAGAGAAAGGCCATAGATTCAGTACTAGATCAGATACTGAAGCAATAATTCACGCTTATGAGGAATATGGTGACAGTTGTGTTGAAAAATTAAGAGGTATGTTTGCTATAGCACTTTGGGACACCAAGAAAAAATCACTGTTTTTAGCAAGAGACAGGTTTGGTAAAAAACCATTATATTATACTTATGTTAATGGTGTTTTTTTATTTGGTTCAGAAATCAAATCAATTTTGCTTCATGCTGGCGTTAAGAGGCAGTTGAATTATGAAGCTTTAGATAAATATCTCACATTTAGGTATGTTCCTGGATCAATTACGATGTTCAAAAACATCTACAAATTGCCTCCTGGTCACATATTGAACTATTCCAATGGCAAGGCTAAAATAAGAAAATATTGGAGTCTATCTCTAGATAAGTTCGATAATATGAGTGAACAATACTATAGTGAAAAATTATTTGAAATGCTGAAAGAGGCTGTCAAAATAAGATTGATGAGTGAGGTTCCATTAGGCGCTTATCTTTCTGGTGGTATTGATTCAAGTTCTATTGTTGGTATAATGAGTACTTTAGTTGAAGAGCCTGTTAAAACTTTTTCTGTTGGTTTTACAGGATATGGAGAAGTAGATGAACTCAGCCACGCTCAACTAGTAGCGGATCACTTCAATACCGACCATAGACATTTCTATGTAGAGGCTAATACATCGAAATTGTTACCACAAATTGTGTGGCATTTTGATGAGCCAAATGCTGATCCTGCTGCAATTCCAGTTTATTTGCTCTCGGAGATGACAAAGAAATTTGCAACTGTTGTTTTAGTGGGTGAAGGTGGAGATGAAATGTTTGCTGGATATCAGTGGTACAAAATAATGTCTCTAGGTAAAAAAGTTAGCTTAACACCGAAATTTATGAGATCAGTTATTCCTGCTGTTATAAAAAATACTCCTAAATGGTTATTGAATATGATTTTTGAGTATACTTCTGCATTGGGTGAAGAGGGAATGAAAAGGTTTGAACAATTTATTTCATTGCTTGATAATGAGTCAGATGCATTTCTTTTAATGATTTCTATTTTTACTGAGGATGAGAAGAAAGAATTGTATAATGATGATTTACTTAAGCAGAAATTTACGCCGGCAAATGAAACTGTTAAATCATATTTTGAAAATAACAATGTACCTACGCTGAATAAAATGCTTTTGTATGACTCTAATAATTGGTTGCAACATCTTTTGATGAAGACTGATAAAATGACTATGTCTAAATCAATTGAAGCTAGAGTTCCTTTTTTGGATCATGTTTTTGCAGAATTTGTTGCCAGAATACCGCCGGGACTGAAACTGAGAGGAAAGACGGATAAATATATTTTGAGAAAGTCCATGTCGAGACTAATACCTAAAGAGATTATGAAAAGAAAGAAACATCAATTTTTTGTTCCTATTGATGCATGGTTTGAAGGAGAACTAAGAGATGTTGTTTTGCAAATATTGTCAGAGTCTAATGTTGAGAAAGGAAAATGTTTCAGGTATGATTATATAAAAAAAATCATTGAAAGACACGGTTCATCCAAATTGTATTATAGCAGGCAGTTGTGGAATTTATTGATTTTTGAGATGTGGCATAAGACTTTTATTGAGAATGATCATGTTAGCAAACCTTTAGTTTTAGATAAGATGATTTAATTAACACAAACTGTATTTCTCAATAAGCAAATATAGTTACACCTTGGTGGTTCATGGCCATCGTAATACTTGAAGCGATATATTTCTATATCCCCTATTTTTCTTTCGAATTCAACTAAATTGTTTTCTTTTAACATATCCATTACATTTGCCATTTTAGGATCTATTGTGATTGTTTTTCTTAGAGGGTCATGTACAACCCATTTAATACCATACCCGTACAATGTTTGGCTAAAATCTGTAGATTTTTCTAGCAGGCAATATCTATATGATTTGACGAATTCACCTTCTTTTACGAGGTTGAACATTAAATAACTAGGATATATGGCGGTTGTTTCTGAAGTCAGGTAGAATGGCTCTTTGTTTTGTAACAAGAAATCAGCAACTTCTTGGTCGTAAGTTGGATTAAATTTTATGGCATAACTTTTGAATGCCATTGAGGCGTTGATAACTAAAAGAATTGCAAATATTGCAATGAATTTTACTCCAAATTTTTTTGCTAATTCATATGAAAATACACCAAACATTAAAACTAGAGGCGTAATTAGATCTATTATATATCTGTGATCTTTGTTAGGGGATATTGTTAGATATGTGTAGAAGACAAGAATCCATATTGTGAAAAACTTCCAGTGCGGACTTTTGTTTTTGAAGTAGAAGATCAGTGATAGTATCAGTAAAATAGAAAGGGGAAAGACGAAATACCATCTGTTGATTAATATCCCATAATGTAACCAGCCAGCAATACTCGTGAATTGAGGATCGCCTTCGCCATAGCCAGCAAAGAAGGCTCCTTGTGGTTGAAATAGTGGTTGAACAACACCAAGTTTAAACATTAAATAGACATAAGGCAGACTTAATACTCCAAATAGAACAAATGAATACAAGAGGTACTTTAGGTGTTTTCTATTTTCGGTCATCCAATATAAAAACAAAGCTATAGCAAGTAATCCGATGAACCATTTAACCATAAATCCAAGAAACATTGTGAAACCGGCAGTGAGATAATCCTTTTTTTTACCTGATTTATAGGCACGAAGATACATGTATGCTGTTAATCCTGTGAAGAAACCAACAGGGAGATCTAGCAATGTGCTTCTTCCAAGATAGATTACTATTGGAATGCTTGCAAAAATGAGAACTGTTAAAATCGCCACTTTTTCTTCTTTGTATAAAAACATTGAAAATTTGTATAACATTAGAATGAATAGCGCTGTTATTACTATCGTTACTAACCTTCCTAAAATATAACTTTCTCCCAGAATTCCGAATAATAGACCTCTTGTAGCTTCTATAAGTGGTGGATAATAGATTGTAACTTTTGGATAGTATGTAAGATAAGTTAGTCCATATTTGTATATCGCTGAAATGGACGGATGAGTTAGAGCATATTTCATGACATCTTTATAGAAAACACTTACTAGCAAATGAGTACCTTCATCACTCTCGATACTTGATTTAACTGCTAGATAAATCAGAAATGCAAAATAGAATGAAAAAAGTAATATCAGTGCGATGTTATGTTTCTTTAATTTCATATGAACACTTTTTTCAAATATTGATCTGTTATGAACTTCCAAGAAAATTGTGTATTTAGCAGCTTGTAGCCGTATTCTCCATATGCTGTTCTAAGCTTTTCATTTTTCAAGATTTTAACAATTGCATTTGCTAGTTCGATGATACTCTCTTTCTCAATTAAAATACCATTTTTATTTTGATGTATCATTTCTTTAAACGTGCCATCATTTGTAGCAACAATAGGTTTTTTGAAAAAATATGCTACGGATGGAACAGAACTGTTATTTGCTTCTCTGTATGGCATTGCCACGAGGTCGCTAGCACTAAACATCTGGCTAACTGTATCCCATGGTAGGAATTCAGCATTTCTGATTATAGAGTTTTTTAATTTTAGTTTGTCGATTATTTTCTGATACAGTTTCCAACCATCAAATGTTTTTCCTGATATTACAAATTTCACTCCTTTAATTTCTTTGTTAACTAAAGGTACCGATTTCAATAATATATCTAGTCCCTTATTGTATGTAATCCAACCGAAAAATAGAACATAATACTTGTCTTTCCATCCTAATTTTTTTCTTGCTAAGTTCTTGTCGAACAATTTAAGCTGTTCTAAGTTTGTTGCTATTGGGGTGTATGCTGTTACTTCGTGGCCTAAACCCTCAAGTAATTTTTTGTTTCTTTTTGAATGGGTGACAAGCTTATCGCTAGTTTCATAAATAAGTTTTCGTATAAACATCGGCCTGTATATTGTGTGTATCGTCCATGGCTCTTCGTGGGCTTCAAAAATCAATTCAAAGCTTTTGATTTCCCTTAATGCTACTATTATCAAATGCATTGGCCAAATTAGCTGCTGGATGTCAACTGCTGTATAATTACCGAATAATATCTCTTTGATAATTTCTATGTAGAAACCCAACTTATGTGTGAACTTTTCATTTTTTCTGTCGAGAAATTTAATGTTTATTCTATCCTTTATTTTAAGATAGAGTGGTTTAGCATATTCGTAAATTCCTCCACCACTGGCGTCGCAAATCATTAAAATTTTTTTCTGTCTCATACAAAAGCATCTAAAGTTATATATTAAAATCTAACAGATAAGGTGTATATATGGGTTTTTTTGAAGGTAGGAATGTTCTAATAACAGGGGCGGCAGGTTTTGGCGGTTCTAATTTAACTAAACTTTTGATAAATCAAGGAGCTAATATTACTGCGTTAGTAAGAGATGCGAAAAAGATGGTAAATCTTGAAGGTTATCTTGATAAAGTCAAAGTTGTAGAAGCTGATGTTAGAGACGAAAAAGCTGTTATGGGTGCTGTGAGAAATCAAGATATTATATATCATTTTGCCACTTTCCTTGGGACAGGGATGAAAAGTGTTATGTCTGCAGCTAAAGATCCAAAAACAACCTTTGGTATTAATGTTATTGGTGCTGTGAATGTTGCAAGGAACGCTTCCTTAGAAAATGTGAAGAGAATGGTATTCATCAGCACTTGTCACGTATATGGGGAACAACCTTCTCATTTATTGCCGTTGAAGGAGGACGTTGTACCAAACCCCTTAGACATGTATGCTGTTTCTAAATATACAGCTGAATTGGCATTAAGACACTTTATGGATGATATAGAGATCATAATCACAAGAGCATTCAATCAATATGGAGAGGGACATATTGGAGATTACTTTATGCCTAAGGTTATAACACATTTCCTGAGAGGGGTTAAGCCCGTGCTGTGGAGTCCTTATACAACTAGAGATTATAGCTATGTTGGAGATGTTGTGGAGGGTTATTCATTGGTTGGAGAAAAGGGGAGAAAGAGCGAGGTGTACCATTTCTCTTCTGAAAGGGAAACAAGCATGGGAGATATGCTGAAAGCTATTGCTAATTCTTTTGAGGTTGAGGCGATTGATGTTGAATGGAGATCGGATAGACCCAATGATTTTTCTAGATCTTCTGGAGATTCGACTAAGGCTAGAAATCAGTTAGGGTGGTTGCCTAGAGTTTCCATAGAAGAAGGCATGAATAAAACAATTGATTGGTGGAAGAGACACCCTGAGCTGTGGGATTTGAAATAATTAATAACTTACTGAAATTCAAACTCTTTAAATCCTTAACCCTGGTAAAATATTAAACTATGGTTGAAATACAATATTACTTAAGACCGGAAATAGCAGCTGTATATGACCTATGTCCTCATCCAATTATATCAGGTAAATATTTGCTAGACGAACCAATTGAAAGTTATAGAGAAAGATTTGATAGTCCTAAACATGGACCTCCTGGCACACTATTTGATACTACAGGAAATGAATACGTATACTTAGAAACTAGATATTGGTTATACAGAGCAGTAATAGACAGTATGTTGCCAGAAATGAGACATAATATGAGAATTTCTTCTGTTGGCGTGGCAGTTTTAACTCGAGATAAGAAAGTCTTAGTTCATAGACGTGGAAATGACATGGAACAATATCCCGGTAAGTTGGATAGTAGTGCGGCTGGAATAATGCATATTGTAGATAGTAGATTAGATCCGAGAGCTGAAATAAAGGAAAAATTAAGAAGAGAGTTAGGAATAACTGATGATCAAATTCAATATCTTGGATTGTCTTGTGTTCATCACGCATCAGATCCCAAGGCTATGAGTGGCATGTACGGTTTTGTAGTTGGCGTCACGAGTGAACCAAGTGAATTAATAGAACAAGTGAATCCTCACTATATATCCGAAGCGGAGTTAATCAAGCGAGATGATTTACCAGATTTTGTATCCGAAAAATTTGGTACCCATGAATTAATTGGTGATGGTGCTGCTGTTTTACTAGCTAGTCTTCCTTACAATGTATTCATAGATACTGTTAAGAAAATAAATCGTAGGACGCGCCATAAAGTTGCATTTGGAAAGTTGCAAAGAGGCATTTTTATAGAAGAGATTATATAATTATGTTTCATATTTAGTTTATGTCAAATTTTGAACAACTAAAAGATACACATGTTTTGGTTATCGGCGGAGCAGGTTTCATAGGTTCAAATCTTGTTAAACAGCTGTGCAAAATCGGATCAGAAATAACTATTCTAGATAACTTCTCAGCTGGAAGAAAAGAATATATTGAGGGATTGGACATCAAAGTAATCGATGGAGATATTACAGATACTAACGTATTTAGTGAGTTTAATTCTAAAATAGATTTTGTGGTTAACTTAGCTGCGTATTCTAATTTCAATAACTGCGAAAAGAATCCTGATATTGCTTTCAAAATAAATATTCAGGGAACATTTAATGTATTCAAATTTGCTTTGGAGAGGAAAGTAAAAAAAGTACTATTCCCATCATCATGTCTGCTTTATGGGACATATCCTAAATATTTACCACAAGACGAGAAACATCCAACTGAATTTGCTAGTAGTGTTTATACAACTACCAAGAAGATTGGAGAGGATATGTCCGCATTGTTCTATGAAAAGTATAAATTACCGATAATATGGTTTAGATTTTTCAACAACTTTGGTCCTGGACAACAATCTGATTATTTCATTCCAACATTGATAATACAAGCAATGAAGAATAAAGAGATAGAGATATGGAGCACAAGACCTGTTAGAGACTATATTTATGTCAAGGATACAGTTAATGCATTAATGAAAGCTTTGACAGTTGATTTCTGTGGTGGTCCGGTGAACTTAGGCTCTGGTATTGAGACAAGCACAGGAGAGGTTGCAAAAAAGATCTCTGAAATGTTTAATGCTAAACTTAAGATTCTTGACAAACCAGTTGGAGGGGCTATGAGACAAAAGTGTGACTATTCATTAGCAAAAAAAGTTCTAGGTTGGGAACCAACTACTAAATTTGAAGATGGACTCAAAGAAACAATAGAGTGGTGGAAAAATAATCAATATTTGCTTGAAAAATAATTACTTTTTACTTGAATCTATTATTTTGAATTCTGGTAATGGTACTATGAATTTGCCGCCTGATTCTAGGAAATCCCTTTCCCTTTCTTTGAATGATTCAAGAAAATGCCATGGTAATACCAAGAAATAATCAGGTTTTTCTGCTCTAGCTTGTTCTTCTGATATTATAGGTATCCATGTTCCAATCGTCATTTTACCCCATTTATTTGGATTTCTTTCTGCAGCTGCTTTTATCACATTGCTATCTAGGCCGAAGTATTGTAGTAGAGTATTTCCTTTTGTAGAAGCACCATAAACATACACACTTTTTCCAGTGTCGACTTCTTTTTTTATGAATGTAGTTAATTCTTTTTTTATTTTGTCTATTCTTTTAGTAAATTCGTCATATACTTGTCTACTACTAAGACCAAGTTTTTCTTCATATTCTTCTAAATATTGTAATCTTTCTTTTGCTCCACCAAACGGTTTTATTGATTTGGCATGTTTGTGCTTAATATATGTTCTGATGCTCCCACCGTTTATCGCATTCAGTTCAACATCAAAAATTTCAAGATGATGTCTTTCTAGAAGATTTTTCAACGCTAACACTGAATAATATTCTAGGTGCTCGTGACATATTGCATCAAAAGCATTTTTTTCCAACGTAAGAGGCAGATAATGCATTTCAATTATCCATACACCGTTATCATCTAAACATTTTACTACACCAGCAACAAATGTATTTGGATCATCTAAATCATAGAACATGGCAATGCTTGTGATAACTTTTGCTTTTTTGCCACTAGAAACTTTTCTGAATTCTTCATAGCCGAAAAAATCGTTAATGATTTTTGTTGTGGCAACTTCTGCCTCTGTAATCAAATTTGTTGCTGGCTCAAAACCAATTGCATTAATATTTTTTGTTTTGTACGCTCTCAAGAGAGTGCCATCATTACATCCTATGTCTAATACAATATCTCCCGTGTTTAATTTCACTAACTGTTCTGCTTTATCTACAATGTCTTTCAACGCTTGTCTCATTGACTCGTTTGTTCCTGACTTATACCAGTAGTTTCTGTAAAGAATTTGTCCTGGTATTGTATGCTTCAATTGTAATAAACCACAGCCACCATTATTGACATCACAGAGAACTAGCTCTAATGGGGCCTTTACCCCTTCTTCTTTAGAATCTACAAAATTAGAGACATAATGTGTTCCCAAAGAAAGAATAGAAATTAGGTCTTCTGAGCCACAAATTCTGCAGCTTGTTATTTCTCTAATTTGCATAGAATACCCTTTGAAAATATCAAAATTATATATGCAATAAAACTTTTAAGTTAATAGACAAGCTTTTTCTGAAAACTTCTTATTTTTTAACTTTATCTTTTAGATAGGCTATCATGAGGAAAAAGATTTGCATAACCTGTAGCGCTGGAGGCCACTTTGCTGAGGCTATACAGCTTTTACCTATTCTGAAAAGTTATGACACATTTTTCTTTACTTTTTATGTCAGCCATATCAAAAGCTCTCTGAGAGGATATAAAGTCTATTATACATTTAACCCAAAAAGGAGCCCTTTAATTTATGCTAGGATAATTCTTAAATCCATCTTTGTTTTGCTAAAAGAAAGACCGAAAGTTATTATCTCGACAGGCGCAGGAAGTACGGTTCCTATATCTTTGTTAGGAAAGTTATTGTTTAATGCCAAATTAATATACGTTGATTGTTCTGCTCAAGTAAGAACTCCATCTCTGACAGGGCGTATTATCTACAATATTGCTGATCTTTTCTTTGTGCAGTGGAAGTTACTGAAAAATAGATATGGAGATAAGGCGATATACGGTGGTTTGTTGATATGATATTAGTAACAGTTGGCACACACGAGCAACCATTTGATAGGTTAATAGAGGAGGTGGATAGACTTGCAGGCAAAGGCAGGCTAAGAGATGTTGTAGCGCAAATTGGATATTGTAAATACAGGCCTAAGTACATCAAAAAAGTTTTCAAATTCGTTGAATATCAAGAAATGGATAGGCTGTTCAGAGATGCAGATATAGTTATTACCCATGCAGGTATTGGATCTACGTTGCTAGCTATTAGATACGGTAAACCTACTGTTGTTGTACCGCGGTTGAAAGAGCTTGGAGAACACTTAACATACCATCAGTTGGATGTTACTAGAGAGTTAGCATCTGATGATAAAATAATTGCAGTGTATGATGTAAAAGACTTGGAAGAAGCTGTGCAGAAAGCGAAAAACTGGAAAGTAAAACCCATTAAAAAAGGTAAAGTGTTTAATATTATTCGAGATTATTTAACTAAGATTATGTGATTTGATGAGTTATTATCGAAGTTTTAGAATCGTGATTGGGAGTAGATTATGGCGTTGGTATGTCCATAAGGTCTACGAGGAAAATTTGGCTGATTTGGAGAAGATAAGTTTTTGGCCGGATTTTTCTAGGGAGGGTTTTACTTGTTTATTGTGTGGAGTAGGTAATGAAGCTACGGCGGAAGTGTTTATTAATTTCGTTTTTAGTAAGAACCCAAAAGCAAGGATTGTTATTATTGATTTAGGTGCAGAGCAGATTGAAGCAGTAAAGCAAATGGTTAAAGAGAAGTTTACAAGAGGTGAGATAGAGGTAAGGCAGATGAATGCGCTTGACTTGGCCAAGTGGATTGATAGCGGGAGTATTGATTGGATTGAAACGGACGTAATATCACCCTTTTTTGATGATCAATCGCTAGAGAAATTGTTTAAAGTTTGGGGTCAGTTGTTGACTAAGAGTGGCTTTGTTACTAATCGGGTGATGGCGAGCAGAAATGTGTGGGAGCGGATGATCGAGCGAATTGTTATTTGGTTAGGTAAAATATGGTTGGGGGTAAAATTGTATCCACGGTCGAAGAAGTCATTTGAAGCTATGCTCACCACGCAGAGATGGCGGTTTGTGGATGTACCGACAATATTACCAACTTTGTGGCGATACGCTATGGTTGGGGTGTAGGACAGTAGATATGTGGTTGTTTATTATCTTTTATGTAAGGCCATAATAAAGTTTCTTTGCCACCACAAAATAAAACAACTTGTGTCGTACTTCCAGTATTATCTATTTAAGAATTGTCTTAGATACTAAGAGAAGGTGGTTTTATTAGAATACTTTATCTTACTAGGGGAATGGCACCTTTCAAAGGTGGAATTGAAACATACTCGAATGAGCTAATAAAGCAGTTAGAAAAATTCAACAATATTAATATTATAACTTATTTGCATCCTGATAGACCACCAAAATCTAATATCCACCAAATTAGACATATTTTTCAAAATAGAAGCAAAGATTTTTTTAATTATTTTTTTTCCTCGATTAAAATTTCTTTTGGTTTAAAGTTTGACGTAATTCATGCAGCCAATGTTATTGAAGCGCTTCCTGGTATTGTATTGAAATTCTTAACAGGAAAACCTTTGGTAACCTCAGTTCATGACACGGGTTTTGTCAGAGCTAATCCACAATGGTCTACTTTTAGTTTTCTTATGCGAAAATATATTAGAAAATTTGTTTGCAAAATGTCTGATAAAGTTATTGTTCCAACTGAAAATATTAAAAATCAAATTGTAAAATTCTTAAATGTTGACCCATCAAATATAGTTGCAGTTCATTATGGTGTTGATAAGAAACTTTTTAATCCACATAATAAAGGAGTTTTGCGATCAAAATTAAAAATTCCAAAGGAAACATTTGTATTATATTATTGTGGTATGCTTTACCCTAAAAAGGGACTTGAATATGCTATTGAGGCTTTGAAATATGTCAAGGAGAAGACTAGTAATTTTGTTTTTGTTATAGATGGAGCAGAGATATTTCTTGGATACGAGGATAGATTAAAAAAGCTTAGAGATGATTTTGATTTGGTCAATAAAATCATTTTTGTTGGACTGACAAAAGATAGAGAGAATTGGTATGTTGACTGTGATGCTTTTATTTTGCCTAGTGTTGATACTGAGGGATTGAGTGTAACTTGTCTTGAGTCAGGCGCTTCTGGTAAACCAATTATAACAACTACAATTCTTGAAGAAACAGGGGCTGTTATTAGGAATAAAACAGCATTAGTAGTTAAGCCTAAAGATTCTAAAGCTCTAGCAGAAGCTATTTTAAAACTAATTGAAGATAAATCATTAAGAAAAAGACTTTCCAAGGGAAGCTATCAGTATTCGATGAATTTCGATTGGGAGAAAACAAAAAAGGAAACTCAAGGGATCTATAAAGAAATAATTGGTGAATAATATCAAAATATTAGATATTGGTTGTGATGGAAGAAAATATCGAGCCAATCCTGATGATAAGATTGTTGGACTGGATTTATATCCGGATAAAGATGTTGATGTTGTGTGGGATTTGGAGAAAATTCCACTTCCTTTCAAGAACAACGAGTTTGATATGGTAACTGCTAGCCACATATTAGAACATATAAACAACTTTTTTTCCCTGATTGAAGAAATACATCGAGTTATTAAGCCAGGCGGTGTTTTTAAGGTTTGGGTGCCTCATGCATCAGATCTGGCAGCTTTTGGCCATGTAGGACACGTAAGATATTTCACCGTTAATACTTTTTCTCATTTTACAGAATCGCATCGTGAGAATCAGTTCACAAAGGCTCGATTCAAAATTAGAAAAGTACAATTGTTTTATGTTAGAAATTTTTCTAGATTTTGGATATTAAATTTTTTATTTTATCCCTTGATGAATTTTAGTCATAAATTGTATGAAAAGTTATTTTCTAGATTAATCCCAGCTGTTGAAATGTATGTTGAATTGGAGGTAGTTAAATGAAAAAGGAACCTTCTGTTACAATTTTTGTTCCAGTTAAAAATTCTGAATCAACAATTAAAATGTGCATCGACTCTTTGCTTCAACTAAATTATAGAAACAAAAAAATTTTTATAATAGATAACATGTCAACAGATAATACTTATCATATACTTAAAAGTTACGGTAAAAAGATAAATTTGTCTAGAATGTCTGGAACAGTCCCAAAATTACATAATGCTATAATTAGAGGTACAAAAAGTAATTTTTTGGCATATACTAACGCTGATTGTGTTGTAAAAAGGGACTGGTTAAAAAAACTCATACTAAATTTTACTTCAGATGATATTGTTGCTACGACAGGTTATTGTGCTACACCTAAGGGATTGAATAAACTTCAAACTATAATTGGGGAAGAGTTAGAAGCTCGTTTTAAAAAGTCTCCTGAATTTGTTTCTAGAGGACCTGATATGAATTTGTGTGTGCGAGCTAATGTAGCTAGGCGTGTTATGTTTGATGAAAGATTTGTTTGGTCCTGGGAATCGGATTTTGGTTATAGACTGACTAAATTAGGTAAAATGAAATTTGTTCCTGATGCAATTGTTTATCATTATCATAGACCTACATGGCCACGTTTTTTTAAACAACAATTTAATAATGCTCTTATTAACGTTCTTCTATATTGGAAACACAAAAATAAAATTTTAGGCGATCATATATCAACAGCTTCCATGGCTATCACATTAGGTTTTGCGTATCTCACCTTTCTATTTTTTGCATTATCAATCTTTAGTGGCTTTTTTGTTAAACCGCTTTTTCTTTCTCTATTTTGTCTGCTTTTACTTTATATCAATGATGTATTACGTATATCAAGAAATATCAATGATGTACCGTTGATTTTTATTGTTTTATTGATAAGAACGATTGCGTGGTCTATTGGATGGGCTTATGGTTTAATTTTGTTTTTTAAGAAGGGATGGTATAAATGGTATTAAAAATGAAAATATTACATTTGGGAAAATATTTTCCGCCTAATTATGGTGGCGTTGAACAATTCACGCATTCAGTAGCTAAATATTCTGTTGAGGCTGGATACGTGGTCACAGCTATTGTTTACAATTCATCACAAAAAATGAAGCATGAAAAGATAGATGGCATAAATGTTATACGTTTGTCCCGGCTTGTTAATTTTCTTAGGACACCTTTTACAATGCCTATAGTATCTTTGATTAGAGACGAAAAACCAGATCTTATTCATCTGCATGTTCCGAATCCCTGGTTTGAGTTTAACTTGTTGTTATACATGCTCTTCAATCCAAAAACTAAAATATTTGTAACTTATCACTCTGATGTTATTAATTATACTCCTATACACTTTTTTGGCAACTTGCTTAGATTTTTGTACCTATTCCCTTTATTAAAATTTTATTGCAACAAGATTATGGCAACAAGTCCCAATTATGTTCAGGGTTCGTTTATTCTTTCAAATCTAAGTGAAAGAATTTCTGTTATACCGTTATCGATAAACATTTCAAAGTTTAAAACAAAAGAAAAAATAAAATCCAATAAGAGAATATTACTTTTTGTAGGCAGATTATCTCCTTATAAGGGCTTGGAATACCTTTTAGGTGCAATAAAAAAGGTTTCTATCTCTAGAAAAGATTTCGTTCTTTATATTGTAGGTGATGGTAGCCTAAGAAAAAAACTTGAAAAACGTGTTAATTCACTTGGAATAAAAGATTTTGTCAGTTTTGTCGGTGAGATTTCTGATAAAAACCTGCTGAAATATTATAATTCCTGTGATATTTTTATTTTACCTTCTATTTTTAAATCTGAAGCTTTTGGCATTGTTCAGTTAGAGGCTATGGCTTTTGGAAAACCAGTAATCTCTACCAATATCTACGGAAGTGGCGTACCTTATGTTAATGTAGACGGTTTTACTGGAAAGGTTGTGAGGCCGAAGGATTCTATTGATTTGGCAGATGCTATTATTGAACTTCTTGGCAATGAAAGACTTAGAAGAGAGTATGGTAATAATGGAAGGATGCGTGTGAAAAAATATTTTAGCCAAGATAAAATGATAAAAGATATATTAAGTGTTTACAAACAAATTTTGCATGGTCATTAAAATGAAAATTTTTGACAAAGCTGTTTCGAATGCATATTACATGATTTTGAATTGGTCGGTATTGACATTTTTTGCATTTTTGTTTCAGTTAACTGCTATTAAACTTCTAACACAACAACAGTTTGGTATTGCTCTAACTGCTACAAATTTATCTGTATTTATTGGCTATATGCTAACATTGGGTCTATCAGTTGCTATTGCTAAATTAATTCCTGAATATAGCAAAAAGAATCAAGTTTCCAGGATTAAAACAGTTGTTTCCAGATCTCTCATAATCATATTGTTTGTAGTTTCTATTTTTACTATTCTATTCATCTACAATTTAGATAAAATTTCTGAAATTTTAAAAATTCCTAAGTCGGCCTTAATTTTGACTTCAATATCATATTTTGTGCTAAGCTTTACTCTGATTTTCAGTTCTTTAGTTTACGGACTTCAAGACATGAAAAGATTTTTCTATGGTGGACTTGGATATGCAGTTACAAAATTTGTTGTTTCTGCTGTTTTGATATTTTTAGGCTTCGGTTACTTTGGGCCCATAATAGGTTTGCTTTTTGGTTTTCTGATATGGCTAGTTATTACTTTCTCACCTAAATATATTACCACCGACATAAATTCTGTTTCTGATAAAGAATTATTCAAATATGGTGTTCCAGGGCTTTTGAACACATTCGCAAGTTCATTATTTGTTAATGCGCAATTTGTTCTATTGACTGTGATTAAAACTGCTACAGTAACAGGTATATTTGGTGTAGGTATGCTAATAACGTCTTCTATACTAGTTATACCAAATTTATTATCGTTATCTGTTTTTCCCATCATTTCTGAGTTGTCTGTTGACAAAAAATCTAAGCGATCACAAAAACTTTTGGTAGATAATACTCTTCGATATTCGTTTTTCCTTACAATTCCATTCATCTTCATTTTATCTATTTTTTCTGGGTTCTTTATATTGCTATTATCCAAACCCGAATACCTAACTGTATCAGTGTTGATACCTATATTGTCAATTTCCTCTTTATTATTTGGTATTTCTAATATTCTTAACAATGCAATATATGCTACAAGGAAACCTAAGATATTCCGTAATATATTGATAGCAGTATCTTTGTTCTTCCTTTTAATTATGCCATTTTTAGCTTCTGCTAAAGGCGATTTAGGCATGGCGTTGTCATACCTTTTTGCTATGGTATTTTATCTAATTCTCAGCTTTACTTACCTTAAAAAAGGATTAAAAATTGACTTTCCTTTAAAAGATCTTTCAAAACTACTAATCGCTAGCTTAATTTCCTTTTCACCTTTGATTTTTTTGAATGCAAAAATCAACAACCCGATAATAATGCTTATTGCAATAGCATTTTCCGGGATCGTGTATATTGTCACATTATTTCTTCTAAAATTCTATAAATCACAAGATTCGAGAATTCTTAAATTCTTCTCAAAAAAAATGAAAATTTCCCATCCGTTTATTGATTATCTTATAAATTTGTTCGATTGATCATGGCCTTAATTAAATTCGACCTTGTAAATTCTTATCTCAGGGTTACTATAAACTGGTTTAAAATGCTTTAGGCCCTCCCCGCCGAAGAAAAATGTTTTCACAAAAATACTATCTTTTATTGATGGTGATAAATATATTCCAGATCTAAAATCTTGTTGCAACCAAATCATACCATCTATTTTTTCTAGTGTTGTTGGATAAGTAGCGAGGTTTATTCTCTGCAGCTTACCATCTTGTGAATAAAACACGACATTGTTTATCAAATATTTGTTGTTATAAACAGGCAATATCGCATCTTTTTTTTCTACAATAGATAGTTTTAAACCACCATAGTCGTATACCAAGACATTATTCTCTTCTCTATCTTTCTGAACACTTTGCAGATTAAACACCCACGGACACCAAACCCATAGACCTTTCCCTTGTGCTGCAAACTCACCGCAGGACATTTGTCCAGGTTCTGTATTTGGAGTTGATGCACAGCAAACGCCAGGAGTTTTTTGGAAATCTGCTGGGGAGCTTATAGGTGCACGGTAGCCGCCGAAGTAGTTCATCCACGTGAATTTTCCTATGAGGTCGTTGCTTGCTATGAAATATAATTCGGAAACGGGATCACAAGCTGTTGATGGCATAATGCTGCCCCATTTCTTTTTTGCTTGTTCACATTGTTCCGGTGTAAGCGATGTGTATTTCTTAAGCAAATTAACAGCTTCTGTTTCATTATTTGTTGACATTATTCTTCCCATATCTTGGATTCTTATATCGTGGTCGTATGGTACGCACTCTTCACCACCGCAGTGTGCTCCGTCACCATGGACTCTTAGACCAGTATAGCCTGTTATTATGTGACCTGGATCCCACCATGTAGCAACTAAGGCTTTTTTATCTGCATTATCTTTCAGCCAATCTAACATATCAACCCAATTTTGACCTATATCGTAAGTACCAACATTCATTGCAAAAGCCAAATTTTGTGAGAAATAGCCTATAACAACTAAGTAGAAAATTAGTCCTAAAATTGTTCCCCTGAAAAATAGATTGAAATTTTTTGTGTGTTCTATTAAGTTACCTATGACATAGCCAGCAGATGCTGCAACAGCTATAGAAAACAGTAAGGCGAATCTAACACCACTTAAAATTATGTAAAATGTTATAACTGCCCACATAAACAAGAAAAGTTCTTCGAAACCAATTTTCACTCTTTTGTACAATTTATATCCAGCTAATAACGGCAGTCCTAAAATCATAAAATACATTGGTATTTTTCCGACCCTATCAGCAATTGCATTAAAACCACCTCGAGTTAAAACGTTTATTGGTTGTAATTCTGCAACAGAAACATTAACTAATGAACCAGCACCTTGACGGAAGCCTGATGCAATCTGAATGAATAATAATATACTGCCATTTCCGAGAATAAGAGAAACCACGTTTAGTATTATGAAAAGTAATATTAAGGGCCAGAATTGATCTTTCAACTCAGTAAAAATTTGAGTTAAATTTATTTTTCGACTTCCTCCTAAAAACACTTTAACAATTTTGTAAAGGAAAAATACTGGGATCAACATACAGAAAAACAATAATACATACCAACCAAACCACCAGCTATTGATGAATGCGAAATTGGCTATAACGGCCAATGCTATGTGGTACCATTTTTTCTCTCTCATTGCTAGGAAGATGGTAAAAATTGAAAGAAATGAGAAGAAGACTACAACAACATCAGTATCCAAATAGCCGGCTGTTGAAACACCGATAAATGTTGGTGTCATCGAAGCGAAGATAGCTGTTGATAAACCACCCCATTCATTAGTCAATTCCTTACCTAAAAGATATGCAGATAATGCACTTAATCCTGTCATTATTGCAGGAGAAATTATAGCGGCTTTCATGAATGTTATGTCGGTGAACAGTGCGAGTATTTTGTAGAATAATATTATTATGTAAAACCAACCAGCGCTAGTTGAGAATGGTCTTCCTGGGGGATAGAAACTAAGTTCATCCCATTTGGGTGGTTTCAGATTGTTTTGCAAGACCTCATTTGCATGCCTGTAGAACCACCAAGGGTCGTAATCGGCTACTAGGTTTGGAATATTGGTTAATCTGCTTTTTGTTGCAGCAAAGATGACTAGTATAAGCAAAACTAACGAAATAATAGTTTTTAATTTTATTTTAGGTAATTCGATTTTCATGAAATCTTAACTCTTATTTGTAATAGATGCATAAATGCTTTCAAGCTTATCGAGATATGAGTCCCATGTGAACCTTTTTACTAGTTCTTGATTTCTTTTTGTATCGTGTTTTAACTTTTTCTTGTTTTTGGTATATGTTCTTATAGCAGTTACAATATCTGGTGCGCTTTTCGGTTTTATTGAGATGCCGTGTTGTCCAATATCTACTGTTGAAATTATGCCGCAGCCGGTTGCCATTGCTTCAAGCAAGACTAGACCGAAACCTTCTGTCAGTGACGGGAGACAGAATATAGATGCTGAGTTATACATTTTGATTAGATCTTTTCCAAATAGTGGACCGGTGAATTCAACATTCGATGGCGCGTCTTGCTTCAATATGTTGAGATAATCACCTTTACCTACAACAACAAATTTTGTGTTCTGTAGAATTCTCGCACCCTCTATTAAATATTCGAGGCCTTTGATTTTTACCATTGATTTGTTCATTGATAGATTACCGATGAAGAGAACTAGATTTTCTCTTTTGATATCTCTCTTTTGATATTTTTTGTAATCGATACCTGGCTGAATCAGATGCATTTTGTTTTTTGGAATTCTCATATCTAAACCGATTTTTTGTGATAGCCTGTTTTGGAAGATTAAGGCATCATAATTTTTTGTTAAGACAAATTTTTCAACTGACTGGAAGATAGAACCGGCTATGCTGTCTTTCACATCTTTCCACACAGGACCGAAGATGTGGTGAATGTAACAACATATTGGTTTGTTAAGAAGTTTTGCGGCTATTAATGAAGGATAACACATATTACCGCTGCTTGTGTGAATTAAATCGAAATCTTTTGCATGGCTCAAGATAATAGGTGTTGATAAATTCATGAAATAACGATTTATTGGTACTCTAATCGTTTCGATTCCTTGATATTTTTTTATTTTTGGATTACCCGTGCAAAGAACTTTTATTTCATGACCTCTTTCTTTTAGGCCCTGCGCTATTTTTAGAGATAATGTTTCACCACCACCTGTAATGTCAGGAGGAAAAAGCTCTTGGGTTATGAGGATTTTCATATAAAAGATGATGGGATTAAGATTTTAATAACTCTTCAGTGTAAATACAACTCTTTATTTTCAATTCCATTAGTCATATGACCGTTACTCGCAATTCCCAAATCTTTTCTGGCTTTTGTCATTCTTTTTGATAGATATGCAAGATATTTCAAGGCATAGTTAACTACTCTAACTCCTTCAACCGGATTTAAATTCTTCATTACTGTTTGCCAAACGTGTTTTGGATTTGTGTAGAATTTCACCATTAACTTATCTCTGATTTCATTTATATCATTTGATGATAAATTGGGATAGCTAACCAAGCATTTTAGTTGCCCATTTTCATCCAGCCACTCATTAAAGTTTTCTGTCACCAAGTAACCATTATGTTTTGCCCAAGCATAAAATTCCGTTCCAGGGAATGGTACTGCCTGCTGGAAGAAGACCATGTCAGGATTCATTCTTTTAGCAAATTGGAATGTGTCTTCAATACTTTCTTTAGTGTCGCCAGGCAAACCTATCATGAAGCAGCCGAATATTCTCAATCCAACTTTCTTTGCGTCCCTTGTGAATCTTTCAGCTTGAGTCAATACAACACCTTTTCTTATGTTGTTCAATACTTGTTGATTTCCACTTTCATAACCAACTATAAGAATTCTTGCTCCAGCATCTTTCATTGTTTTCATCAATTCGTAATCTAATTGGGCTCTAGCATTGCATGACCATATCACGTCTAAATCTCTTTCTTTGATTTCCTCACAGATTTTCAGGACTCTTTCTCTGTTTATTGTGAATGTGTCATCCTCGAAGAAAATTTCTCTGACTTGAGGCAGTTTTTTATTGATGAATTCTATCTCGTCAACGACATTTTCTGGTGATCTCATTCTGAATGTGTGTAGAGTGAAAACCTGTGGATAGTCGCAATAAACGCATCTCGCGGGACAGCCTCTGCTCGTCCATGTTTGGAGCATTGGATATTGAGCTAGTGCATATCTGTACCAATAGGGATTCAAGAATTTCTTGTAGGCTATTGAGACAAAAGGTGTTGCATCAAGATCCTGTATAAGCGGTCGAGGCGGAGTGTTGATGAATTTTTTGTCTTCTCTGAATGTTATGCCAGGAATTTTTTTGAAAACATCAGCATGAGTTCCGTTGTTTTCTAAAGCATCAGCAATATCTTTAACAGTGTAATCGTATTCGCCTCGCAGAATGAAGTCGATGTTGTTTGACATTTTCATGGATTCTATTGGCATGGCACTAACATGCTTTCCTGCCACTGCTATTTTAGCATCACTGATTTCTTTCACTTTATTAACAAATTCAACATCGCTGTGGATTGTGGGTGTGGATGTTTCGACAACAACTAATTCGGGTTTGAAGTTTTCTATTTTTTTTAAAGCAGCAGTGAAATCCATCTCGGTTGCTACTGCGTCTATCAATAAAGGCTGATGATTGCTCTTTTCCATCAAGACAGCTGTAGCGTAAGAAAGCCAAAAAGGATAATAAAGGGTACCACTTTTCGTGAATTCTGGCCATCTACTGTCCTTACTAATTTTAACCCTAAAAGGTGAATTGATCAGTAAAGTCTTCATTTTTATGTCACCATAACACTGTTATAAATTAATATAGTATATCCTTATAAAATTATACTTACACAGGTTTTACCAGGAATAAATAAGTATCTTAAAAACCATGATGTATAAAATGTCAAAAGAAGTATCTATTGATCTCAAAAAACCAGAAATACTGATATTGAGCGGTGTTTTGATATTCTTTTTCATTCTTACTGTAAAGGTTATGGTTAATACTCCGGTTGCGTTCGGAGATGAGGGATATCATACATCGCTTGGCAGATATTTGGGAACTATGAAGGACTATCCTCAGTGGATTCCCTACTTTGGATCGGAACTTGAGAAGGAAGGTTTTCACACACCACCAATGATCCATCTGCTAATAGGAAGTCTCACAATGCTTTTTGGATATCAGGAGAGCCTTGTAAAGGGATTACAACCTTTTATTGGAGTTATTTTATTGGGGTATGTAGTTTTTCTGTTGACCAAAAAAATCTTTGGTACTGAAGTAGGGTTAATGGCATCTATTATAGCAGTTGCTTTGCCGTCATTTGCTACTTATGCTGTTTTGATGTACAGAGAAATGATATTTGTATTTTATTTCACGCTTTTTGCTCTTACATTACTTCTTGCGATAAAAACTGACGAAAAAAAGTATTGGATATTGACTAGCATATTTGCTGGTTTTTCTGTTCTTGGGAAAACTCCTGGTCTTGTTGCACCTTTGCTTTTGGGGATTGTGTTTCTTTATAGGTTATATCAGCAAAGACCAAATTACATGAATCAAGTTAAGACATTTGCATTAGTTTTTCTTATCTTGATATTGGTTTCAGGTTCTTTCATTCTGAGAAGTTTAGTTTTTTATCACACACCACACTGTGGTTTCAGGATAATGGATATCAGTGGATGCAAGAGGGATACAGGATATGTAAATAAATTTGAATATGCTGGAAGAACTGTTGAAACAGGAACTGAGGCTAACGCCCTGAAAATAGGTCTGACAAACTATTTTGATTTTGCATATGGGAATGTACTCTTTGTTCCTCTAACATTCTTCTTAGGTTTTGCTTTTTTAGCATTGAGAAAGAAGCCTGAAGATATCTTGCTTCTTGTTACGTTTTTTGTTTTCTTCATACCAATAGTTTATTTTTCATTTCCAGGGAGGGCTGAAGATACGGCAAGATTTATGTTGCCGATGGGTCCTATTATTGCTTTGATATCGGCGAGCTATTTCAATGAAATCTATCAGTTTATCAAAAAATACTATAAATATGCGGGATTAATTGTTTTTGTTGCGATTATAGTTTTGTCGTACAAAAGTTTGACACAAAAGCTAGCTGTTATGACTCAGGTTAAAGCATTTTCACCTTTATTCTTTGATGCCTGCAAATGGATTAAAGAGAATACACCGAAGGATGCACAGATTGGTGGAGTAATTTGGGGCAGTGCAACAGTGTATAATTGTGAGAGGCCAATAGGTGGCGGAGGAGCTGATGTTGTATTAAGTCAGAATATTACTCTTTCTTTATCGCTTTTAAAGTGGTATGGGTCAACACATATTTTCATACAAAAATTCAGTATTAGCTTTGCTGATGAAAGGCTGACAGAAAGATATCCTATTAGTTTTGTTAATTTTCTAGAAAGTAATCCACAATATTTTAAGAAGGTTTATGAAAATGGACCAACATTGGATCAGTGCAGACAGGCTGGTGGATGTGATGGGGCTGTTGTTTATGATATTGATTATAGTGGAATAAAACTAATACCACCTGAAGAGTTATTGAAAAAGTAAACTTTAGATATAAAACTATTATCTATAATTATCTTCTACACTATCGTGGCCATACATGAATGCATCTTTAATACTTTTCTTTGACTATCGTATCTTTCAATTTCCTGACAGTATCTTCCAGTGATTCTTTTATTATCTTTGTTTTTGCAGTACTTTCCATAAAACCTATATCTCCCATCCATCTTGGTACTAACTGTATATGCAAGTGTTCATAGGTGGAGCCAGCAACGCTTCCTAAATTCATTCCAATGTTGAAACCATGTATAGAGTAAGTTTTTTCAATAACAGTCATCATTTTGTTAATCAATATGAACATGTTCATTAATTCTTCATCATTTAATTCTCTTGGATCTTTAACGTGTCGTATAGGAGCTATCATTACATGTCCCACATTATATGGATATTGATTCACTGTAACAAACATATCCTTAATTTTTAGAACGACACCTTCATCATTTTTCATCATTTCACAAAATCTGCAGTTATTCTCGCTGTTTTTTTCTTTGTCTCCGGGTAATCTTTTATAATTGCTTCTGTTTTCTGCTAGAATATAGTTTTTGTACATATCTTCACCTAAAATTTTTTAATTCTTTAACTATTTCTTTTACTCCTTCTTCAAGATCATGTTGAAATACAAACCCGAGGTTAGTTAACTTAGAACTGTTTAGCATGTAGGATAACTGGTTAAGATTTTCTTTATCAACTTCTCTCACGACAGCATCGGGAATTTGTTTTAGTACTGATTTAACTACATCTTCAAGCATTATATTTTCACTTGCAGTGTTGAATATACCTGTAACATTTTTTTTTGATATAAAAATTAAAGCTTTAGATGCATCCTTGACATGTATGTAAGGTCTTTTTTCACCTTTGTTAACTTTCCAAACCTCTATTGGCTTTTTGAAGCATGCGTTGAATGTGAATCTGTTGATGACCGTATCAAATCGAATACCAACACTCCATCCATATACTGTTCCAAACCTTAGAACTGAAGCGTTTAAACCTTTTTTCATTGCTTCTGTAATTTCTTCTTCTGCTTGTAGTTTTGATTCTCCATAAGGACTGACAGGTTTGCAATTATAATCTTCTGCCACAATATTTTTTGTTGGACCATAAACGCTTGCTGAAGAAGAGTAAACATATCGTTTAATTTTATTTTTAATAGCATGTTCTAGCAATTTTTTAACGCCACCAACATTAATATTCATTGTTAACTCTTTTCTTTCAAATGATTTTGGCGCGTCTGTTATTCCTGCTAGATCTATAACAATATCAACATCAATCATTGCCTTTTTTACATCGGCATCGTTTGTTATGTCCCCTTCAATGAATTCAAATTTTCCAGCCTTTGGTAAGTCCCATAACGATACATATCTTTCTCGAATCATATTATCTAGAATTCTGATGGTGTGGTTGGGAAATTCTTCAGGAAGATCTCTTATAAGTTGCGAGCCTATGTAACCTGCTCCGCCAGTAACTAAAATTGCACTCATAATATCTCCTATTTACTCCAATCATAATCGGAATCCCAATCTAAGATGTCAGGATCTTGTGGACTGTAAGCAACGTCAACACAGTTAAACATTAGCAGCAACTTGTCTCCAATATTTTTGAATGCCCTCTTTACAGATGACGGTATTCTGACAACCTTGTAATTACCTTCACCCATTAAAATTTCATTTACATAACCATGTGTTGGGGAATTAGGCCTGTCATCTATTATAACTAGTTTGGCTAAACTACTGGCACAGAAGAAGAGATACGTTTTCTTTTTTGTCCAATGAAAACCTTTAATCATACCGGGATAGGCTGTTGTCACATAAAGTTGTGCGAATTTATCCCCGTCTTTTTTTATTGTATCAGTTGCTCTCAATATATCTATGAGCCACCCATTGTTCGTCTTGTTTTTATCAAAAGTTTGAATGATCTTTAATTCTTTTACTTCAACGCCATCAATAAGTTGATCAGTCCTATTTAGTTTCATTATAGTTCTATTGATGGTATGAATATTTAAATATTAATGTCTTATTAATTGTTAATAGTGGTGTATTAGTATTAAGAAGATAATATCACTTTCTCTCAGCGATGACTTGATTAGAAAGATAGATGCTTATACAAAAACACAAGACATGATTTCAAGGTCTTTGGCAATAGAGAAATTGCTAAGAGATTCACTTGAGAAGGAAAGATATTGCGTTATCCTTGCTGGCGGGCCTTCGAAAAACTTGTGGGTTAAAGAATTGAGTACTTTTCGTCCGTTAGTTAAGATTAATGGAATTACTTTAATCGAACATATACTCTCTGAGGCTATAAAGTCTGGATACAGAAAAATACTTGTTGCTGGCTCTAAGGAATTGAATACCGCTATCTTTAATGTTGTTGGTAACGGCAAGCATTTAGGATGTGATGTTATCTATGTTAATGAAAAAGAGCCTAAGAACACTGCAAATACTTTAAGCTTGGCTAAAGATTATGTCAAAGACACATTTTTGTTTATTCCATGTGACCATTTTTTTGATTTTGATTTGAAAAAATTAGAAAAAATTCATGAACACAATAATTTTGCTGTTACACTAGCTATCTATGGTGGTGCGAAATCCGACCATAAAACCGCAATGGTTGAATTGGATGGGAATGATATAACAAATTATTGGGAATTTCCTGAGTCAAGAGAAACAAATCTTATTTCAACGTTGATTGGTTTTGCTGAACCCGAGATTTTTAATATGATACCTAATTCATCAGCTTCTCTTCAAGGTGATGTCTGCGTTAAATTGGTGTCTCAGAAAAAATTGGGCGGCGTATTATTAAGAGGGAATTTCGTGAATGTTCATACTAAGAAAGAAGTGGACCTTATCAAAACTTTACGAGGTAATAAACGATGAAAATTTTTATTTTTGGAGCTAGTGGCCTTTTAGGAAGCAAACTGATGAGATTTGGTAGCAAAGAATTTGAAATGATAGGCGCCGATCTTCATGATTCTTTGAAGAGTAAAAGTTATAATACTTTTGCACTGGATGCAACGAAAAGAAATGATGTTATTAGGACTGTTAAGAAATATAAACCTGAAGTTGTTATTAATGCTATAAATATCCCGAGCGTTGATTTTTGTGAAGAAAATAAAGAGGCTGCAAGGAATATAATTGTCGATGTAACTAAAAATATTCTTAATGCTTGCAAAAATGATACTAAGTTTGTTTTCTTGTCAAGCGATTATATTTTTGATGGAAAAAATGGTCCATATCGTGAAGATGCAAATCCGAACCCTACAAGCCAGTATGGATTATTGAAACTAGAAGCTGAGAGATTTGTCCGAAATGCAGGTTCGAATAATTTAGTTGTTAGAACAACGATCCTATATGGATGGCATGACATAGGTAAACCTAATTTTGTATTATGGACTATTGATCAACTAAAAAGTGGCAATAAAATTTCTATTGTTACAGACCAGTATGGTAATCCAACACTCGCCGATAATCTCGCCGAAATTATATTAAATCTGATTAAAAATGGTAAGAGCGGTGTGTATAATGTTGTTGGAAAGGATTATGTCAATAGATTTGATTTTGCTAAAAAAATCGCTAAAGTTTTTGGTCTGGATTCGAAATTGGTTATCCCGATAACTTCTGATGTGCTCAGACAAAAAACATTGAGGGGGCCAAAACTTGGATTAAAGATAGATAAGTTGATGAAAGAGTTGCAGATAAAAACTGTTGGCATTGATGAAGGTTTGAAAAGAATGAAGGAAGAGATGATGTCTAATGGATGAGAAAGAAATAAGACAAGCAATAGCTGATAATGTGAGGAAATTCTATGAACTCAAGCAAAAAGATAGAAAATTCAAACCCGGATTTACAGAGTTATACTATGGCGAGGCTATTTATGATCATAGTGAAGTAAATGCGATGATCGATTCAGTGTTGAATGGTTGGCTTGGAATAGGGAAAAAAGGAATGGAATTTGAAAATAATCTTTCTGATTTTCTTGACATCAAATCTTTTGTTTTGAGTAACTCAGGATCTTCAGCTAATCTACTTGCTGTTTCTGCATTGTGCTCACCCCAATTTAGAGATAGACTTAAACCGGGTGACGAGGTTATAACACAAGCTATGACATTTCCAACTACATTTAATCCAATTGTTCAAAATAGATTGAAGCCGGTTCTTATAGACTGTAATTTGGGGTCATATACTGTGGATACGGATGCTTTAGAAAGGGCTATGACCGAGAAAACTCGAGCTGTGGTTTTTCATCATCCTCTTGGAAATCCGAATGATATGAATGCTATAATGGAGGTTGCTGCTGAATATGATTTGTTTGTAGTTGAAGATTGCTGCGACGCTTTGGGTTCAGAATTCAATGGAAAGAAATTAGGAAGTTTTGGCAATTTATCAACATTTTCGTTTTATGCCCCACATCATATGACGCTTGGTGAAGGTGGTGCTGTTGGTTCTAATGACTTAGAATTATCTTCAGTTGTAAGATCATTAAGGGATTGGGGTAGAGTGGCTTGGTGTCCCCAATGTAAGATTCCATTAGACACTACATATAACTGTCCTCATAGATTTGAGCCTGTAACTGATACTTTGCCTGCTGATTATGATAGGAGATTCACTTTTGTTAATGTTGGATATAATCTAAAGCCATTAGAACTTCAGGCGGCTTGGGGTGTTGAACAGCTTAAGCGATTGCTTGAATTCACGAAGAGAAGGAGAAAAAATTTCAAGATGTTATATGATGCGCTGTCAAGATATAATAATTATTTTATTCTACCCGAGTCTCATCCAAAAAGTGATCCTTCATGGTTTGCGTTTCCATTAACAGTGAAAGAAAAATCACCGTTTAAAAGGAAGGAAATAATGCAATGGCTGGAGAAGCATAAGATACATACACGAATGATGTTTGTTGGGAATATTGTTAATCATCCGGCGTATAATGGTGTGGAATATAAAGTTGCAGACGATTTAAAAAATTCAGATTTAGTCATGAGAAACTCGTTCTTCTTCGGATTGCATCAAGGATTAGACGATGAAAAAATATTGTACATAATTGAAAAACTTGATGAATTTATGAGAAGGTTTGGTGGGTGAAATGAAGGGTGTGATTTTATTAGGTGGACATGGAACCAGATTGAGGCCGTTGACATTTACTCATGCTAAGCAATTACTGCCTATAGCAAACAAGGCAATGGCTTTTTACGCGGTTGATGACTTGAAGAATGCAGGGATAACTGATATAGCTTTGATAGTTGGTCATACTGACGAAAGAATTAACAGTATAAAGCAAATAATGGGTGATGGGTCTGAATTTGGAGTCAAATTTACTTATATTGAACAGGACTCTCCAAGAGGTATAGCTCATGGGATTAGTTTGGCTAAAGATTTTATTGGTAATGAACCATTTGTTGTTTATCTTGGTGATAATATTCTCAAAGGCGGGATAAACAGATATGCGCAGAAGTTTTTAGAATCGAAAGCGGATGCTCATATATTACTTACTCATTACAAAAATCCACAAATGTTTGGAACTGCCATATTCAATGCAGGAAAATTGGTTGGATTGATTGAAAAGCCAAGAGATCCACCTTCCAATTATGTGATGAGTGGAATTTACTTTTTCAGACCTAGGATATCTGAGGTTATTGATCAGTTGAAGCCATCTTGGAGAAATGAATTGGAGATTACGGAAGCTGTAGATATGATGATTAGATCAGATGCATATGAGGTTGATCATTCTATTGTTGATGGGTGGTGGAAGGATACTGGAAAGCCAGAAGATATACTCGAGGCTAATCAATTGGTGTTGGAAGAATTAGTATCTTATAATAAAGGAGCTATTAAGAATGAAAACTCTACAAGGATTGTTGGCAAAGTTGGGATAGGAGAAAACACGGTGATTCATGAGAACTGTTCTATTATTGGTCCAGTGGTTATAGGAAATAACTGCGAGATAGGACCGAATGTTCACATTCATCCTTACACTTCGATAGGAAATAACTGCGTTGTGAAGAATGTCGAGATTGAATATAGCTTGATACACGATGATGTTGTTATTGATGGGAAGAATAGAAGGATAGTTAACAGTCTAATAGGAAGGAATGTTAAGTTTGTGCCTAAGACGACAACAACAATGGAAGATGCTTATCAGTTGGTGATTGGTGATTCTTCGTCTATTTTGATTTAGTGTTTAAAATGGCTATAAATAAGACTGAATTTATTTGGATGGATGGTAAATTCTTGCCTTGGGATGATGCTAAGACACACGTTCTAGATCATTCTTTGCATTATGGCAGTGCTGTGTTTGAGGGTATAAGAGGATATAAAATTGATGATAGAGTTGCAATTTTTAGAATAGATGATCATATAGATAGATTGTTTAAGTCAGCCAATGCTTTGAAAATTAAGATTTCTTATAACAAGGAACAACTAAAAGAAATTATAATAGAGCTTGTTAAAAAAAACAGAATGAAAAACGATTTTTACATAAGACCATTGATTTGGTTAGGTTCAGGAGATTTGAAAGCGTTGCCAAGTGATAATCCAACGAGAGTTATGATTGCTGTTTTTGAAAGAGACAAATATTTTGGTGCTGATAAAGAATTGAAAGTGAAAATAAGCCCTTATATGAAGCCCCGTCCCGAATCTTTTCCATCAGGAGTAAAAGTTGCTGGAGCTTATGTTAATTCTATGTTGGCGCAGATGGATGCTAAAGGAGATGGGTATGATGATGCTATTATACTTGACCATAGAGGATTAGTCGTTGAAGGAACTGCGGGGAATATTTTTTTGGTTAAAAATAATACACTGTTGACACCTTCTTTAGAAACAGGAATTATTCCAGGAATAACTCGCGATAGCATTATCGAAATGGCAAATGATTTACAATTAAATGTTGAAGAAACTGACATAAAAGTCGAACAGTTGTTTTCGGCTGATGAAGTTTTCTTAACTGGCACAGCTTTGGAGATAACATCGATAAATGAAATTGATGAAAAACAAATTTCTAATACTAAAACTGGAAGAATTTCAGAAGAAATTAGAAGAGAATATACAGATATCGTCCGTGGAAGAAAAAACAAATACAGTAAATGGTTAACCTTTATCTAAATTAATATTCATATTTGCCAAAATTGGGAGATCTTATTAAATCTTGAATAGTTCCACGATAAGAGACTGTAAGCATATCCTTTCGTTCAATATATAATTTTCTTATTAGTCGTGTTTTTTGATCTCTGTCGTAAAAACCACGTATTAAAGCACCATTTTTATCTCGAATCCATGGTACCGACATGGAAGTATCTTCAGGCTCTCTAGTAATATCAACAAAATTTAATTGCAATGGGCCTTTTCTACCTCGGATATGTAGATGATGAATTATTTGATCAAACTGTGGTAGATATTGTAAGGGAAGCAAGAACGAGATATGTAACTCAATTTGATGTTAGAGAATATTCACTTAAGGCGAATCCCTGGTTATCAAGTTAAATTATTATATCGTTTAACTTTTCTGACAATATTTAACTTTTATTTGTATCTATTATTCATGCAAAAATTTCCATTTTGCTCTATTATAGTACTGAATTATAATACAAGATATTTACTTGAAAACTGTTTTAATGCACTAAAGAATCAAGATTATCCTAAAGACAGATATGAAGTTATTCTTGTAGATAATCATTCATCTGACGATTCTGTTGAATTCACTAAAAAGAAATTCCCTTGGATTAAGATTTTGTTATTGGACAAAAACTATGGATTTGCTGAGGGAAACAATAGAGGATTTGAAGTAGCCAAAGGAGATTATATTATATTCTTGAATACTGATACAATTGTCCACAATAACTGGCTTAGTGAATTGGTGAAAGTTGCTAGTAGCGATAAGAGAATAGGAATTTGTGACTCCAATATAGTGGATGAAAGATATGATAGAAAAAGCTTGGGCGAAGGACACATTAACATTTTCGGTCTTGCTAGTATTATGGCAAAAACTAAAGAACCAAAAGAAATAGCCTGGGCTTCTGGAACATCATTATTAGTTAAAAGAGAAGTTCTCAAGAAATTAGGATATTGTTTTGATCCAAGTTTTTTTGCATATTATGAAGATGTAGACTTATCTTGGAGAACTTGGCTTCAAGGCTATAAGATAATGTATGTTCCGACTTCTGTTGTTGAACATCTAGGCGGTAAAACTTCGGCAAAGGTTAAGGCTTCAAATCCTTTGTTGATGTATGAATATCGAAACAAACTATGGATGTATAATAAAAACCTTCGTTTGCCCCTTAAGGAAGTCGCTTTATTTTTTGTTGCACTTTCAACATTTTTAGTCATGATTAAATATATTCTGTCAAGAAAATGGAAATTTGGTATTTATCCGCTTAGATATGTTTTCACACCTATAAAAGAAAATCCAGCACTGAAGACCGTTTCTCTTAAACGGCAATTACAATATTTTTTTGTTTGATTATCATTTCATAGGCATTTTAACTCTACTTATGAATTTATCGATAATACCATAGAGAACAAACATCATAGAAACGACATCGAAAATGGGCGTTAGAAAAGATTCCCACCGTTTTGTTACTAAAAACATTTTTATCGATCTCTTTAATTCAATGAATAAGAAGGAGAATAACCCAAAACTACCAAGATAGTTGAATGGGAAGGGTGATAACACTAGCAACAAGTAGATCGGCACTAACGCATTGAGCAAAACAAATCCCATTCTAATGAAAGCATCTTTTTTATAATCCTTAAGCGCAAATACCATAGATGTACCGTTCCATTTACATTGACTGAACAATTCTTTTAGTCCTTCCACTTGTTTGTGGTATACTACAGCCCTTTCGACATGTCCAATTTTCAAACCTTTAGCTAGCATTCTTTTGTACAATTCCCAATCAATATAATATCCATAATCCTGATCAAATCCCTTTAACTGGTCGAATACTTTTTTTCTGAAAACACGTGGGATGTAGACCTTTAATTGGGCCCATCCTAGCTCATGCCTCAATTGATGCATCCTCGCAAGCAAACTTCCTTTGTTGTAAAGGAATTCCTTGTCTTCTACTGCTGCAATATCTTTATGTCTTCCAAAATATTTTGCTATTTCCATTGGATATTGTTTGCTAATTACCATATCTGCATCAAGGAAAGCTAATATATCACCAGTTGAATGTTTCCACCCTAGATTTCTTGCATTTCCCACACCTTTGTGTGGACCTTTAATTACACTAAATCCGAATTTTTTTACTTGTTCCCCAGTTTTATCGGTTGATCCGTCATCTACAACTATGACTTCTAGTTTGTTCTTAAGATAATTGCATTCTTTTAGTGACTGCATCAAATTTGGTAAATCCTTTTCTTCGTTATACGCAGCTATTACAATTGATACTTTTGGTAATTTCATTAAAACTCACTTCATACTAAACACTATCAATAATTTTTTCTATATCTTTTGTTGTATGAATATTTGCCCAGTTGCCTGAAACAGGGTAACCTACTAGTTTACCTTCTTTTGCTAATTTAGGAAATATATTGTGCTGCAAATTCCAATTAACGTTTCCGGGTGGGATCAAGTTGAATATGTCTTTTTTCATGAAACCTATCATAGCGGAAATAAGATTTGTTTTTTTATTTTTTGGAATTTCTTCATAATCGATTATTTTGTAGCCATCCATTTCTACAACACCTTTATTTGAATTAACATTAGTTCCATTATAAATTGCAAGTGTGGCCGTTCCATTGTGCTCCAGATGAAACTCGTGGATTTTTTTTAAATCAAAATCGAAGTAATGATCACAAGGCATGAATAAAAAATCTGTTTTTATAAAATCCTTTACTAGTTCCAATGTCTTTCCGCTTCCCAGTGTGTCTTTCTCCTCGATATAAATTATGTTTACACCATATTTATCTCCATTACCAAGTACTTCATATAATTTTGATATTATTGTTGTTGAGCCTGCTATTATTATGTTCACGAAATTTGATGATCGACATTTGATAATAGCATGTTCTATTAGTTTGTTGCTTCCTAATTGGATTAGAGGTCGGTATGTATTTAGTTCCTTAACAAATAACTTTTTTGGATCTCCACCAGCTAAAATAACTGCTGTTTTTCTGTTAACTACGTGTTCCTTTAAAATTTTTTCTATCGTATCTGAACGTGATCTTATATAGATCCCATCAACTCTTGAATCGATTTCATTAATCAATTCCTTATTTATGCTTAAGGATATTCGAGTTTTTGTCACAATAAGTAATATTGGAGTATTACTATTTATTACATTCGTAATATTCTTTTTAAGAGTTTTCTAATTATTTGTCATGGTAAATTTGCTCATGATCAATTCTTTGTCTCCTTTTTTGGTTGACGATAGAGCTTTTCTACATCGTGGAATGTCACCTGTTGTTGAAGCAGTTTGCATGGGTAGTACATTGGTCTCATATGCATGGAGATGCAGAAGAGACCATTATTTGACAAAGGAGAAACTGGGGTTTTAAGAAATGACAGAAATTCCTTCTGTATTGCTTATTGGAGTTGGGTACTGGGGAGTGAATCATCTTCGGGTCTGGTTGAAACTTGAAGCGCAGGGAATGTGTCGTTTTTTGGGTGTAGTGGATACAAACCTGGAGCGACTTGAGAAGGTGCACAAAGAGTTTGGAGTGCGCACATTTTCGGATGATAGGAGCATTTCGCTATGTGACATAGTGGATATTGCCGTGCCCACGTATGATCACTTTTACGTTGCCAAGAAGGCGTTGCTTGCTGGTAAGGATGTGATAGTGGAGAAGCCGCTTGCCGGAACGCTTGAACAAGCTCTTGAGCTTGAGAGGACTCATCGCGATTCATCGCAGGTCTTTATGGTCGGACATATTTTCCAGTACAATCCTGCGGTTGATTACGTGAAGAAGGCCATAGCGAATGGAGAGATAGGGAAGGTTCGTTTTTTGCGGGGACGGTTTATGGGATATCGACAGAAGGAGCACGACGCTGGAATTTTGGCTACAACGTCAATGCACTTCATATATCTTGCAAACTACATATTGGGTAAGTCGCCTTTGTCGATACGAGCAAAAGTAGATTACATTTTGGATGATCGGTTGGATGATTTTAGTTATATTAGGCTTGACTACAGTCCAGAGTTTTGTGTAATTGAGTCGGACTGCTTTACGCCAGGCAAATGGAGAACATTTGACATCATAGGATCTGAAGGTGTGATTTTTTTGGACACACTTGCTCAGCGCGTGGAGGTCCATAGGAAGAAACACGCGAATGTAAACGGCCAGTTTATGCCACTTGAGGGAGATACACATATTCCACATATACAATTTCAGGAGCCTTTGGTTCTCGAGCTTGAACATTTCTTGCAGTGCATAAAAGAGCATCGACAGCCTATGACGGGTATTAAAGAGGCAGTAGAAGTGGTGAAAATAATTGATGCGGCGTACAAGTCATCGCGCACAGACAAAACAGTCAGTTTAATAGATAATGGTTTAGCGATGCAAAAAAATATAAAATGTCAAATTTGCGGAAGTCGCGAAGTTAACAAGTTCTTGGATTTAGGAGACCACCCACCATGCGATTTTCTTACAAAGGAACAGATAAGTGATGAGAAAAAATATCCGCTTGAAGTTTACAATTGTAGGAATTGTAGTTTGGTTCAGATTGGCCAACCGGTGGATCAGAAAATCTTGTTTAAAGACAATTACCATCACATTGCTGCCCTCTCTTCAAGTTTTAAGAAACATCTTGACGTTTTGGCAGGAAATATCGTAGATAGGTTTGGTCTAACCAAGAACGATCAAATGGTTGAGCTTGGGTCAAACGACGGGGCTCTTATGGAAGCTTTTCGTGATCGCGCCGTGAGGGTTTTGGGGGTTGATCCTTCTGACGTGGCGAAGATCGCAAATGACAAAGGACTAACAACAATTGTTGATTATTTTGATGAAGATCTTTCTAAAAGAATAGTAGGTGAGTATGGTAGGGCGAAAGTAGTTACGGCTCTTAATACATTTGCGCACGTAACACATTTAGACACAGTGATGAAGGGTATTAGGAATTTACTTACAGACGACGGTGTATTTATTAGTGAGAGCCACTATGTACTCGATTTGATTAAAGGGTTGCAATACGATTTTATTTACCATGAACACTCTCGCTACTACTCTATAAAATCTCTGGTGCATCTTTTTGGAAGGTTCGACATGGATGTGTTTGATATTGAGAGAATACCGACTCATAGCGGATCGATCCGAGTGTTTGGGTGCAAGAAGGGGGCATATCCAATATCTGAGAGAATGACCTCGCTTCTGAAGGAGGAGGAAGAGTTTGGATTATCCAGACAAGAGACATACGAGAAATTTGCGGCTAGAGTTGATGCTCACATTAAGAGTTTTAAAAAACTGCTCACAGATATAAAGGCTAAAGGTCACACAATTGCTGGTCTTACATTTCCAGCGCGGGCTAATACGCTTCTTGGTGCAACGGATATTGGATCTGAGACTATTGATTACATTACTGAATTTTCCACTATCAAGATAGGGAAGTACTCACCAGGTTCGCATATTAAAGTTGTTGATCAAGAAATTTTATTTGGCGATGACGCGCCTGATTACGGGGTGCTTCTTAGTTGGCACATAGCGGACGAAATTATTCCAAGGTTCCGAGCGAAGGGTTTTAAGGGAAAGATTATTGTTCCTTTACCTGAGCCAAGAATTTTGGATTAAACAAGGATCTTTGGTAGTGACCGAGGTTATATATTGTTATAGTTTTTCGATAATTATTTCACTTAGAAATTAATCTTGTCTCTTTTTTCTAAATATTTAAGAACTTCATCTAATGGAGCAAGATGGCCTCGCTCATGATAATAATCTATCCGTTTTAATTCCTTTTGAATATGCCCTATTCTAGTGCCTACAGATTCACCTTGTGAATGCCTAATTTCTTCTCCCCAATCCATAGTTTTCCCAACTCTGTTATATATTGCAAGGCCGGGATATTCTTTAAGAGCTACACTAACAGCTGTAATAAATGCGCGAAGCTGATGAAAAGGTGGAGCTGTTATATAAATATGCTTCCATCCAGAAACTTTTGCTCCTCTTATCAAAGCTTGTGATTCGCTACGAGTGTTAAGCCTTACGTCATACGATATTATACGGGCTATATTTTCTTTGGCCACCCGCGATTAATAAACTCTTGATACCAATTTTTGAATCCTGGATAACCATGTTTCGTCTCTCCATCACAGATAGCGACAGTCTTTACACTTTCTCTGTTGTACAAAACTGCACCAATATTAAGAACTGAAGCCTGATTATCAGAAGTCTGTGTATACAAATAGACAGCATCAAGTTTCCGTGCTGAAGGTTCTCGGTCACAAATCACTCTAATTGCAAATTCAATTCCACTTTCAGTCGAACCAAAGTATTTCATTATTACCATCTTCAACATTCTTTACTGACCTCATGTCTTATTTTTATCTTATTTATTCTTTGTTGTAACAATCTAAGCAATAAATATTTTCTAAAACTGTTTGTTCAAAAAATCAAAACACTTAAATATCCTTTTTCAAAAAAACAGTTATAGGATGTCCTTATGGCGAAAGATAAGAAGGGGTTACCATTAGCACCACTTGAAAGACTATTAAGAAAAGCTGGGGCAAAAAGGGTATCGAAAGGTGCTGTGAAAGAGTTTTCAAATAGGCTAGCTGATTATGTTATTCGGTTATCTGCTGAAGCCGCTACATTAGCTAAACATGCTGGAAGGAAGACAATCATCGAGTCTGATGTCAAAATGGCTAGAAGAAAGGTTTTGAAGTAATTTCATCTATTTCAACTTTTTGGCACATAATTCTATCGTGGTTGAGTGTTTGATTTAGATTATATACTAGCTGAAGTAGAAAAAAAATCCTCTTTGAATAAAGAAGAATTGCTGGAGAGGATAAAGACTAAGCAGGTAGAGTTGTCAGGTTTGGTTTCAATCGAAGGTGCTACACACCTTGTGGCTAGAGAACTTGGTATTGATTTGCTGAAGATAACGAACAGACCAATAAAAATAAAAGATATTCAAAATGGCATGAGGAACCTCAATGTAAAGGGGAGGGTGATCAACATAACAGACGTAAAGGAGTTTCAAAAAAAAGATGGAAGTAGAGGCAAAGTATGCAATATTGTTATTACAGATGGTACAGGCAATATAAGGATTCCTATTTGGGATAAACAGGTTGACGGTGTCATTGAAAATATTAAAACAGGGGATGTCGTTTTAGTTAAGGATACTCTTGCAAGACAAAACAACTTTGGAGATGTAGAATTGAATCTGCTTAAGACTTCTGTGTTAGAAAAAACGATGGATGATAGTTCTATACCAACTGCATATGCTAATGTTAAAAAAAATTTTCAGAGACTTTACATTAAAGACGCTAAAGAAGGTTATTCGGAGATTAGGGGTTGCATTGCAGATGTATTCAATACGAATCCCATTTTTTTAATATGCCCTGTTTGCAAAGCAAAAGTTGAAAATAAGACGTGCCAAACACATGGATTAGTCGAACCGGAAGTCACAATGATTGTCACAGGTATAATTGATGATGGTACAAGCAATATAAGGGTTGTTTTTTTCAGAGATAAGGCGAAAGATGTGACAGAACTGGATGCGAATAAACTTCAGGGATTGAATCAAGATGAGATAATTAACATAATTAAAGAGAAATTACTAGGAAATGAGTATGTTGTAAAGGGGAGGATACAAAAGAATAAGATTTTTGATACATTGGAAATGATTGTAGATGACGTGGATGAGATTGATATAGAAAAGGAGAGTAAAGGACTTATAGATGAAATTGAAAGTTTTAAGTGGTATTGATGACTGACAAAAAAAAGATTAAGTTGGAAGATATTCCTGGAATAGGGCCGAAATTGGCTGAAAAACTGGAAGAATCTGGATTTACTGATCCTATGAATATTGCAGTTTCGTCGCCTGGCGAGTTAGCTGCTATTTTGGAGATTGGTTCTGCTTCAGCTATTAAAATCATTAATAGCGCGAGACAAATACTGGAGATGGGTTTTGTTTCGGCTGATAAAGTTTGGGAACAGCAACAAAAGGCATTGAAGATAACTACTGGTTGCAAGGCATTGGATGAGTTACTTGGTGGTGGAATACAAACACAGGCGATAACTGAAATGTTCGCTCAATTTGGATGTGGAAAAAGTCAATTAGGATTTCAACTTTCTGTTAACGTACAATTACCTGTTGAGAAAGGTGGGTTGAAGGGCAACACGCTTTTTGTTGATACTGAAAATACATTCAGATCCCAGAGAATTATTGATATGGCTACGGCTATGGGACTTGACATTGAAAAGACTTTGAAAAACATTTTTGTAGCTAGGGCTTATACTGTAGATCATCAAGTTTTCTTGGTTGATAAAGCATATGAAATGATTGAAGAAAAAAACATTAAGCTGCTAGTAGTTGATTCATTAACCTCTCACTTTAGATCTGAGTATGTTGGAAGAGGTGAACTGGCGCCAAGGCAACAGAAACTGAACAAACATTTACACGCACTGCAGAAGCTGGCTGATACTTATAATCTTGCTGTATATGTCACAAATCAAGTTTTGGCTAATCCGGCTATTCTGTTTGGCGATCCGACTACTCCTGTTGGAGGGCATGTATTAGCGCATCAATGCTTACCCGCAGATACTTTAGTTCAGCTATCAGACGGATCTATTTCGAAAATGAAAGATTTACACAATCCATTAGAATTAACATCTTCGGATCTCAACAACACACTCCAAACAAGAAATGGCAAGATAGATGGTGTTTTTGTAAACAAAAATATACCACTTATTTACGAAATAGACTCTAATTTTACTGTTAAAGCCTCACCAGAACACACTTTCTTTAAGATTGATGGATGGAGAATAATTGAAGTTCCTGCCAAAGAGTTGGTTCCAGGCGATTTTACAGCGTATGCAGGAAAGATAGAATTAAGCGGCAAAAAGCAAAAACTACCTCAAATCGAACTGGTTACTTTAATTAAGTTAACAAAGGATGGTTCTGATAAATTAGTTCAAGAGTTGAGAACGAAAAAAATCACACGTGAACAAGCCGCTAAACTGATGGGTATAAAGCCACGTCAACTGAGAAGAGTCCTAAATCAATCATATCCAACAGATAAAAAACGACTTGAAATATTGATGAACAGCCTTGACTTGGATAAGACTTTCTTGGATAAAACCACTGTTGTTTATTCAAATAAGTATAGGCACATTGTATTGCCTAGATTTCTTGATAGGAACTTGTCACAAATCATAGGGTATTTCATTGGTGATGGTAATTTTGACTTGCATTCTATAAGAATTAGGGATAGCAGGAAAGATGTTTTGGTTGAATATAATTTGCTATTCAAAAAAATATTTAACTTGGAAGGTATCATTAAGCCAGTAAGCAGCAAAAATTGTTATCAACTTTCTATTAATAGTGTCATCATTAAAAACTTTTTGTCGTATATTATTGATAACCTATATTCACTTGTACCCAAGTCTGAATTAGACTGCATTTCTGCTTTTGTCAAGGGTTTTGCAGATGCAGAGGGCTATGTTGGAGAGAATGGTTCAATACAAATCTCGCAGAAAAATAAGGAGATACTTGAGTTTATTCAACTACTTTTACTTAGGTTTGGTATTGTTTCTAAAATCTCTAGTCCTGACAAAAACGGAGTATATAAGATCATCGTATCTGGTACTAATGTGAAATTATTCCTTGATAATATAGGATTGACCGCAAAGGATAAATTTGAAAAACTTTCTAAAGTTTCAAAGTATTATAAGTATCGTAAAGACATAATTCCTGTGAATCGTGAAAATATCTGGAACTTGATTAAGCAGTTGGAGATATTCCCATCACATGTTATGAAATACAGAAAATCTGGTAAGATGTATAAATATATAACAAGAAGAGAATTAGGGATTGTTTTGAGAAAATTAAATGATCTAAATTTGAAAATTAATGATGTTTATATTAAACAAAAAATTGATTTTCTTAAGAAATTGTTTGATTCTAATATTGGTTGGCAAAAAATACGAAAAATAAACGTTTTGGTAAATAAGGATCCGCTTTATGATATATCAGTATCTCCAACAAAGAATTTTATAGCTAATGGTTGTTTGGTTCATAATAGTACATACCGCGTGTATTTGAGAAAATCTAGTGGCGACAAAAAGATAGCTAAAGTAATGGATGCACCTGACCTGCCGATTGGTGAGTGTGTATTTAAAGTTACTTCTGAAGGCATAAGGGATGCGTAACAATTTAAAAATGATTTGTTATTTAATGATACATGGTCATAAAAGTTCTTGTTTTTGATTTCTGGAATACTATAATCGGTAATAGTGATGAGCAGTATATTAAAAAAATTGTTGACATACTAGGATTTCCTGATCAAAAAAGTTTTTGGAAATTTTGCGATGCTCATTGGTTTCCAACTAAAATGACAATGCAAGAATTTTTCACTTATGTTTGCAAGCTGAAGAAAGTTGATAAGTCTTTTGTTGGTGAATTGGCTGAAAATTACAACAATGCATTGAGAACAGTAAAACCATTTCCTGATGCTGTTCCGACTTTGGATGAGTTGAGAAGCAAATACAATCTTGTTTTGCTTTCCAATACTGCTTTGGAGGAAGGTAATAAAGCTTTAGATGATTTTAATCTCAGACAATATTTCTATGATATTCTTTTATCTCCTGAATTTGGTGTTGCAAAACCGAATCTAGAATTTTTCCAGAAGGTTTTGGATAATAGCAATGTTTCACCGTCCGAGGTGTGTATTGTTGGGGATGATATAGATAACGACATAATACCTGCTAGAAGGATTGGATTTAGGACAATATTGATTGATAGGGAGGGAAAATATGCTGATCATGAGTCGCCTGATATTATAATTAGATCGTTGAATGAACTTAAAAATGTTATTTAGAATGTTTTCTTGTATTTGAAGCAAAAAATGCTCCAGTTAATGCAAGTAATGATCCTATTAAAAATAAGACTGTCATTTTGTCTCCAAAAAATAAAATTCCTGTGAGAACAACAACTGGAAATTGGATGTACAACGATATACCACTGAAAAATACGGATGTTCTTTTGATCCCCTATTGATAAAGGAAGAAATTTAGTATAGAACCGAATATAACCAGGTAAAGTATTTCGAAAAAATTAGTTATTGTGAAGGATTGTGGAATTATGCTATTCCCCCTTATTACTTCAATAAAACCTAATATGGAGAATAGAACTGCTCCTGATAGAAGCGTACTGAAAGTTAGTGTCAATGAGTCAAATTCTTTACTTAAATATCGTGAGCCAATAAAATAACCCGCAGTTAGTAATGCAGATATAATTACCATTTTGTTTCCTGTGGTATTACCAAATCGATAGTCTGTATTTCCTTTGAATATCGGTTGTAAAATAATTAGTGTCAATCCAATTAAGCCTATAACAAAGCCAACCAATTGAATTTTGCTTATTTTTTCTTTCAAGAGGAAAATAGAGCCAATTGTTGTTGTAATTGGTACACCTAATGTTATTGCTTGCGCACTTGAAATTGTGGTGGAATTAATTCCGTATACATAAAATAAGACTCCAAGTGGAATTAATGATGCAATTGAAAAAAGCTTGATTAATGATTTTATGTTATAAGATAATTTTTTTCTGCTAAAATAATATAAACTGAAAAGAACTGATGCCAAGACAAAACGCCAAAACAATAACGCAAATGGCGTGAAATCTCTTAAGGCAAGTTTTTGTACAGGTGCTGCTAAAGCCCAAATTATTGCTGCAATAACAATTGCTAACTGTCCTCTGAATGTTTTGTTTGATAAACTTTGTCTAAATTTTAGAAGCATTTTAATCTATATTCATTAATTCATTGGTTAAATTTATACTTATTATATTAATAGTGATTTAATGCGTGTAATTTTTGATGGTCAATTACACTCAAAATATTCTAGGGCCACAAGTCAAAACATGAATATTGAAGGTTTATCAGAAGGTGCTCGAATAAAAGGTCTTAATCTTCTCGGAACAGGAGATTTCACTCATCCTTTATGGTTTAATGAATTGAGAAACAAACTAGAAGAGTTATCCGGTTTAAGTCTTTTCGTCTTTAATGAAATTTATTTCATGTTAACAGGTGAAGTTTCTACAGTTTATGAACAAGATAAAAAAATAAGAAAGGTTCATCATGTTCTGTCAGCACCGTCTTTCGAAATTGTGGATCAAATTAATGATGAATTAAAGAAATTTGGAAATTTATCCATTGATGGAAGACCAACTTTATCTACGACTTCGCCAGAGATTGTTGAGGTTTTGATGGGGATTAGTAGAGATATTATTATATATCCTGCGCACGTATGGACACCCTGGTTTAGTGTTTTTGGAAGTAAATCTGGATTTGACTCAATGGAAGAATGTTATCAGGATCAAGTTAATCATATTTTTTCTTTAGAAACCGGATTAAGCTCAGATCCTACAATGAATTGGAGATTATCTTCTTTGGATAAATTTACTCTCCTTTCTAATAGTGATAGTCATAGTCCAAACCCTTGGAGACTTGGTAGAGAATGTAATGTTTTTGATTTGTCTAAAGTATCATACCAAGAATTGTGGGAAGCAGTCAAAAAGAAAGATAAAAAGAGATTTCTTTTCACGATAGAGGTCGATCCAAATTATGGAAAATATCATTATACAGGTCACAGAAACTGCAAAATTAGTTTACACTCTAACGATGCTATCAAGATAAATAACAAATGTCCTGTTTGTCGACGCAACCTTACTGTTGGTGTATTACAAAGAGTGGAACAACTAGCTGATAGGCCAGATGGTTACATACCTGAAGACGCTATTCCATTTAAAAACTTATTGCCACTATATGAAATAATTTCATACGTCACAGGAACTAAACAGCTTTACTCAAAGAAAGTTATAGAAGAGCAAGACAGACTTTTAAAAACTTTTGGAAACGAATTAACAATATTGTTGGATGTATCTAAAGAGGACTTAATGAAAATAACTAATGAAAAAATTGCTAATGCTATTTTAAAGGTAAGAGAAGGATTAATACAGTATGTTCCTGGCTACGATGGCGTTTATGGCGAACCGATTTTTGGAAATGGCGGGGAGAATGAATCTAATGAAAAACAAAGAAATATATTGAGAGAACAAAAAACAATTTTTGATTTCAAGGGCTCATAGTCTACCGGCTAGGACATCACCTTCACAATTAATGGAAACGGTGAAGAAGAGAGTTCAATTCTCTCTGGGCCCATTATGTTATTTCTGCTCCAAGAACTTTGATGTTAGAAACACTGCTTACCCAGTATGTGTAAGACAACTCTATTGAAATTGGAACTTGTTCCCATCCACGATCAACCACACCACCTATATCTACAGTACATCTTAATTGTCTACTTTTTCCCTCTGCTAATCTGACTCTTCCGCCTGTAGTACCAGTACATTGCAAGTCTCTACCTGCACTCCTTAGAATTATACCTATTTCATCATTTTCAGGCTTTCCGCTGCCAACATTCTGAATATCCACTATGATGGACATTGTATCTGATGCTTGATCTAATATTTTTGATCTTGTTACAATGGTAACACTTATTGGTCCTGAACTTGGAACAGATGTGGTAACACCAAGCTTGTCTCTTTCTGCCTGTTTTTGTTCCGTTGGAAAACTATCAATATAAGCGCGTGTTGCAACTCTTAACAAGTTTTCAGAAAATGTCTGATAGTTGAAAAACACTCTTAATTCCATGTCATAATCTAGTGGGACTTTTTTTGCTGATGGCGGTGTTAAAAACCAAACTAGTTCCTCTGAATCCCCTTGTAACTTTCTACTTGGGTCTGGTGGTAGCAAGTCGCGGACAGTAACTACTCTTCCAGGATCAATTCTCCATTCATCAGTCAGGCCTAAGAGCTGGGCATTGATACCTGTTGCTTTTGATCCTCCAGTATTTTCTATTAAAGCAGTCAGAGATACGTCGTCAGTTGGTTCAATTTCGTTAAGTTCGGGACCAAAACTTTTGATTATAATCGCATTTGAAGATCCTCCTTGATTACTACTTGTACAACCAGCTACAAACACTACTGTAAAGACAAGCATGAGTAAGAAAAAATTATTTTTAGTTTTCATACTATATTTAATTGATTAATTAGCTTATTAAATTTTTCCTCAAAGGTTTTGTCTTATATACCAGAAATAATGCGAAAATCGTTTCTATTGTACTTAAGAGAAGAATAATTTTAGCCGTGTTTGTCCAGAATTTTAATGGGAATAACTGAATTAGTGTATCTGATGGCGAGAATAACCACGAATTTTCAGGAAAAAATATTTCGTGGAACTTTATAAATAAAAAACTGAAATCGAGTAACCCAAATAATGCGATTAAAGATATTATGCCGATCGTCAAAAATAAACCTGAATAGTAATATTTTTTGATGGAATTTATTGAAATTTTTTCATTGAATAAAACAAAAGTTGAAAGAACTACTAAAACAGAGGCTAGGTATTGTAGTCTCATAGCATTAAGTGTTAAATTTTTTACATCGTTCAAGTGGTTAATTTCCTTTTTTGTTAATGTATCTGAATTTAGATTTTTTATGTTATTTTTATCTCTAACGTATTCTGTGATATTTTCTGCTAGAATTAAATTTTCTTTATCATGGTCATTTCTTATTGCAGAATTAAGTCTGATGAATTCTTTTGTGACTAGGAAATGTAAATTTAACAGTAATATGGCTATAGGTATTGAAATAATCAAAATAATTTTTATTAGATTTAACCAATTTTTCATGAATTAATAATAGTTTTCTTAATATTTCTTCATGAGTTTTCAACAGATTGTTGATACCTATTTTATCAGGCCATTTAACATAGGTCGCGGCTATAACGTCTTGAACACAAGCCTAATGGCATTTCTTTTTATCGCTTTAGCATATGGAACATTCTATGTTTTAAGGAGATTAAAGATCAAGATTAATAGAAATTTTGTTACCAGTTTTATACCACTAATACTTTTTGGTATTTCAGTGCGGGTTTTTGAGGATGCAGGTATATTGAGTGGCTTTTGGTTTATTACGCCGGGAATATGGATTCTGTTCTTCGCTATTATATTTTCAACACTTTTAGTTTCAATCTATATACAGAAAAAAATTAATTTTCCATATTACAAAACTATGTTTATAACGGGTTTAGTTTTATTCATACCTACACTTTTCGCTATACAACTGAAAAATGTTCAAGGAGTAATATATATACTGTTGTTTTTTTTACCTATAGCTTTTATACTAAAATTTGTTAAATGGTCTACTGAAAACAAGGTTGTCACAGCAATACACGCATTTGATGCAGTTGCAACATTTGTTTCTATAGAATTTTTTAATTACAGGGAACAACATGTACTTCCAAACTTTGTCATTAATCTTACCGGAACTGCATTTTCTTTTATAATTCTGAAATTAGTCGTTATCGTTTCTGTTCTTTTCCTGTTAGACAAGTATGGCGATGATATTGAGTTCAAAAATTTCATGAAATTTTGTATAGGCATGTTGGGTTTTGTTCCAGGAGTCAGAGACACATTTCGTTTAATTTGGTTTGTTTAGGTAATAAATTCTAGATTACTTAATGTATAACCGCCATTGCCTACTGCTTCAAATACTACAGAATTTGTTCCCGATCTTACATCACTATCATCGAATGTAATTATTTTTGTCTGTAATTGTGCAACACTACTTAGAGTTGCAATATCATGTGTAACCCCAGTAGGATTGGTTATTTTTATTTTCAATTCTCCCAGGTTATTAGAATCCACAACAAAGAACTTTATAGCTCCTCTGTTGACTCCTTGTAACTTTCCAATGTCAGAGTCTGATAACACAAGGTTAAATGTCCTGGTTTTTCTAGTTTCAGATTCATGTGTTACTAATAATTCAGCATTCTGTATTTCATAATTTGTTCCAGTTTCAGTAGAAAAGATAATTGAATTTGTGTCTGTTGCTAAGCCAACATCAAATGCATCGAAGCTTTGAGTGAAAGTTCCTGATGGTATACCTTTGAAGACAAGTCTATTGTTTATTCTTATTATAAGGTCACCGGTTCCTTCTCTATTTCTAATAGTGAATGTCACCTCCCCCATTTTGAAATTTTCAAGTTCCGGTTTTTGTAACAAAAAGCTTTGAGTTTTATCCGATTTCCCAAATAAATTAATTCCAAACTTTGCTTTTTCAATCTTGAAATAACTTGTCGACCAGAATTTCAGACCAGGACCATCCGAACTGATTTCAACAACATTAAAATTCTTCAAAAAACTCTTATCTATTGGAATATCTATTTGGCCGGTAGTAGCTTTTTGGTTGAAGATAACATTGTTATTTACTTTTACTACTAAATTTCCCAAGGAATTTGTATCCAAAACATCAAGTGTCAGAAAACCACTTGTTACTAAATCTAAGTTTTCCTCTATTCTACCTGAGAACTTAAAGTCCTGTGTTGTAAAAAGACCTTTTTTGATTTCGAAATCATTTTCTTCAGCAAGAATATTGGGTCCTACAGTGAAACTGACAGAAAAATCACCAATCCTAATTAGTTTTGAAACTTCCTGCGATACAATACCCACTGAAAACTCTCCTGTTATTTCAGTTACATTCTGAGTTCCATTTTGTTGTCCACTAGGAGGTGTTGTTCCAAAAGCGAATAATAGTACAGTTATTATTAACAAACCGCCGAAAAGAACCCAAACGTACTCATCAATTTTTCCTTGACCTTTTTGTTTCATGTTAAAAAATTTATTGATTTTCAAACTAATATGTTTTACTTATACTCTAATTGAGAACTATTTTATGGCGCTGTTATGAGATTACTTAAAACTAACTTGAAAAAAGGAATTGTCAAGCTTCAGGTAGATATTGACGATGACTTGTGGTATCTGAAGAATATAATAGAACCAGGAGATTTAGTTAAAGCGAGGACTTTGAGAAGCCAGTTTCTTTACAGAGAGGATAAGAAAGAGAAAGTTGGTAAAAAACCCATGGTTCTTGAGATTGGAGTAGAAAAAATTGAATTTCAACGACATGTATTTCAGCTAAGATTTAGTGGAAAGATTGTTGCTGGTCCGGACGAGACTGAGCTGAGCTCATATCACACTATTGGGGTTGAACTTGGTAGTACTATTATTATAACAAAAAAAGAATGGCCAAGATATCTGTTGCAGAAATTAAAAAAAGCTGAAACTAGAGTTCCGAACATATTGATTGCCGTTATGGATTATGACGAAGTAACTTTTGGTATGTTGAGAAGAGGGTTATTAGAAGTTGTATCTAGTTTTTCTAATCAACATTCGATACAGGAAGAAGATAAACTAATAGAATATTATAAGAAAATTGCAGCTGAGATTGAAAAATTATCAGAAAATGTTCAGAATGTTATAGTTGCTGGGCCTGGTTTTGTGAAAGAACACGTTACTAATATTTTGAAAGACAGAGATAGCACATTGTTTAAGAAAATTAAAAATGATTCTACAACATCAGCGACTAAGGCGGGACTTATTGAGATATTAAGAAGAGGGATGTTAGGAAAGATAATAAAGGATAGTGAAGTTGTTAATGAAAGCAGTTTAATTGAGAAATTTTTCACTCATTTGAAGAAAGAGGATGGTTTGGCTGTATACAAATTAGGTGCTGTTAAAACCGCTGAGGAGTCAAGTGCTGTAGAAACATTACTTGTATCCGAGGAAAAAATTAAGGATAAGGAGATAGAGCAGGTGGCAAGAAATGTTGAGAAGAAGGCTGGAGAAGTTTTTATTATATCTCCTGAACATGATTTAGGTGAGCAGTTTCATAGGTTTGGTGGGTTAGGAGCGATATTGCGGTTTAAATTGTTTTACTGAAGGAAAAGAAGAATTTTCTATTTCTGATACAATTCAACATTTAATCTTATTTTCCTAAATTCTACATATGACTTCGGCAGATGATAGGCTTGCGGAATTAAAGGCTATTGAAGATGGAATTCTTTCAAAACTTGGTCTATCTCTCACAGGACCAATAAAAGTTACATATAAGGCCAGAAGATAATCTTGATCCAACAGATAGAGGTCTTGATACGGGTTACATGGAAGTGATTGTTGATGGTGGCGTTGGTGCAATAAAAACTGAAATTCCACTGACTCATTATCTAATGAGTGTTGACGTGCACGTTGGATTCCGTTGTATATCTTGATTTAGAGTCAAGAACAATGGAAGTTGGTAGTGATTATGAGAGCGTACTCTCAGCTGTAGCCAAGAGAAATTTGAGAGAAATTGCTCGTTCACATGGATACGAATTCGCATTTACCTAAGGTGTAAATCTTGTAATTGTGTAATAGGTGACGTCATTCTCTGAATCAACGACAGCCCAAACCATTTTTGCTCTAATATTCTGCGCCAGTCTTGTAGCTCTAGATAATTCAGGATAAGAGAATCTATCTTCTTCATTGATCGCATGGACAACAAATTTCGTATGCTCATGTGCCGCCTTAGGACCTCTTTTCAATTTTACGCCTCTTTCATACACTCTGAAGTGAGCACCAAACTTAAATCCTGTCTTGACCAAATAACCCCTTTCTCGAAGATCAGAATATACCACAAATTTCTGATGGAACTCTGGCTCTTTTTCTATTGCATATCTGTAAAAATCATCAAACTTCCAAGATTTTTTCTTCTTTTCGTTTAAACTGAAAATATTTAACTTGTCTTTTTTCAAAAGAAATGCAGCTTCAATTAAAGCTAACTCAAGTCTATCATCTAAGGGTTTTCCGTATCCGTTTTCATCGTAAAGATCAAGCCCTTCTTTACCGTAAATAATTACCCTATTATCAATCAGTTCTCCTTCTAACATAAACAAACAAGTAATAATTAGGTTATTTAAGCTTTATTTTGTTTCTCTGGTGGATAATAGATTGATAAGATTTTTCTTTAATGAATGATTCTATATCTTTCTTAATCCCTTTATGATGTAGTAATTCTAATGCCTCTATAGGAGACAACCATTTATAATCTGTGTGTTCATCTGATAATCTTATTTTTTTCGAAGAACTTTTACACCAATAGATAATTCCTACTAGTTCATTATCTGGCGATTTTTTTCCTCTGAATACGTGAAATATATTTATTGGTTTGACTATTTTAATTTTGAGACCTGTTTCTTCTTTTACTTCTCGTTTTAATGCAATTTCTGGTTCTTCTAATTGCTTCATTCTACCATTTACTTCTTCCCAAATACCACCCTGAAAATCTACTTTTAAACTTCGTTTTAGTAAAAGAATCTTGCCACTAGATATATGTTCAATGATCGCACCAACAGCAATCATAAATCTTCCTTCATTCTTATTCCCCATATTACATCTATTCTTTTGAAATTTATTTTAGTTTAACCAACTAAATATCATTTAATGAAAGAGAAAATGGATAAATTCTGGCGATCTGTTTTCATACTTCTGCTGATTTGGTCAATTTATCATTTGATTAGAGATATATTCACAGATATTCTTGGGCTACATAACTTCATTGTAGATTTTGGTCATAGAAACTATCCTGAAATA
>CAYJVB010000003.1:0-50440 GCA_964373575.1 uncultured archaeon
TTAACAGATGAGGTGATCTCCCCCTTAAAGGGGTATGTTTTCTACAGAGCCTATTGGTAGTCACGTATTTAAAAATTTCTCCACGAAAATATTATTTAAATCTATCTTGAACTCACAAATGACAGGTAGCACAACCGCCTGTGCTCTCAATCAATTCCTCAGCTATCTTTTCCTCATTACCCGTATCATCGTTCATTTTAAGCACTTCATCATTACTGGAAGCCTTGCTCTTAGAAGTGGGTGTATTAATTATTTGAAATTCTCTGCTGCCATCTCTATAAACTGTTATTCCTTTGCATCCAAGTTTATATGCAAGCTTATATGCAGTCTCAATATCTTCTTTTGTTGCATCGTGAGGAAAGTTTATAGTTTTAGAAACGGCATTATCAGTATACTTCTGGAAAGCTGCTTGGATTCTGACATGCCATTCAGGAGTTATTTCATGAGATGTAACAAAGATTCTCCTAACGTCTTCCGGGATTTCTTCTACATCTTGCAGTGAACTTTTACTCAAAACTTTTTTCATCAACTCCTCAGAGTAAAAGCCTCTTTCTTTTGCAACTTGTTCAAATAAAGGGTTAGTCTCAACCAAATTAGTGCCTAAACTAGCCGTAACATTCCTAACATAAGTTATTGAAAATAATGGTTCTATGCTATGAGAGCAACCAGCGATGATGCTTAAATTGCTGGTGGGTGCAATTGTAGTTATTGTTGAATTCCTCAAAGCTTTGTAATCACGCTCTTTCCATATACTGTTTTCAAATTCAATAAATGATCCCTTTTCTTCTGCTAATTCAACAGACATCTTCCTCCCTTCTTCAGTTATGAATTTCATTAATTGCTCGGCTATTTGCAAAGATTCCTCAGAATTGTAGGGAACTCTTAATTTAATTAACATATCAGCATATCCCATTATACCCAACCCTATCCTTCTGATACTTTTTGTCATTTGTTCTGTTTCTTTCAGGGGAAAATCGCTCGCATCAATTACGTTGTCGAGAAATCTAAGGGATTTTCTTACAGTATCTCTTAATTTATCCCAATCGATTTCATATTTTTCTTCAGGATTTCTCTTAACCATTTTTGAAACATCAACAGATCCCAAATTACAAGAATCATAAGGATATAAAGGAGCCTCTCCGCAAGGATTGGTTGCTTCTATCGGCCCTAATCTCGGGACAGGATTTGCTTCACTTGCGTTCATTCTATCAAGAAATACTAAACCTGGCTCGCCGTTTCTCCATGCATTTTCTACAATTTTATCAAATATATCAAAAGCAGAAGTTTTTTTCGTGACTTTTCTTGTTCTTGGGTTAACAAGCTCGAACTCGCCGCCATTTTCTAATGAATACATGAATTTATCAGTAACACCAACTGAAATATTAAAAGTAGCTATTGTTCCTTCTCTTTGTTTAGAAGTGATGAAATCGTATATATCCGGGTGATCTACCCTCAAAATCCCCATGTTTGTTGCAAATCTTTTATGAGCCTGTCTGATGCCTTTTAAAGCTGAATCAAAGGCATTCAAGAAAAATATTGGACCTGCAGCAATACCGCCAGTTGATTTGACAACATCGCCTTTTGGTCTTAAACTAGAAAATGAAAACCCAGTGCCGCCACCAGATTTTTGTGTTAAAGCTGCATTTTTTATTGTGTCGAATATTCCTTCCATTGAATCATCTAAAGGCAAAACATTGCATGCAGATAGTTGACCCATACCTGTTCCAGCGTTCATTAATGTAGGTGAATTAGGGAGAAATAGAAGACCTGTAATCATGTCATAGAATTCATCTTCAATTTTTTTCACTTCATTTTCTGATTTACCATAATTCTTTTCAATTGATGCTACCGTTCTAGCCACCCTTCTGAACATCTCTTCGGGTGTTTCGATTATGTTACCGTTCTCATCCTTTCGTAAATACCTCAATTTCAAGAGAGTTGATGCGTTCTCTGTTAGATTAAGTTTATTCTTGCTAGATGTGACTTTAGCCAAAAAATCCCCCCTACTTTAAATCCCGAGTTAAGGTAAAATTATGAACAATTTAATATTTTGATTCCAGTCTTTAAATTCATTTATTTACAAAATTATACAGGTCAAGTAAAATTATTTTTTTCTCTTTTTTACGGTAGTGACCTTGTTTTTTATCTTCATACTTTTTTCTAGCACTTGAATGTCTAATCTTAGTTTGTTAACATACAGCAATACTCCAACAACCAAAATCACTAAAACAACAATTAAGGCGTCTTTACTAAATTTGAATTCTGTACTTCCTGGTGTTAACTGGCCTTTAACTTCATTATAAACGGCGTCTATTTCTTTGGCTAGATTAAGCAAAGTGATAGCTTCTGCTGCCTGTGACTGGTCATCATCTCTGACTGCAGCGTACATTGAATATTGTGCATTTTCAAAGAATATTGTGCCTATCAAATCAGAAGTGACAAATTCGAACTTGTTGAAATCATCGTAAATTTTTGTCAGTGCTAATTTTTCGTATTCGCTCTCCACTTCACTCCTTACTTTAGCTGAAGTCGCATCATATATTGCTGCTATATACCATCCTTCAGAAAATTCTTTTTCTGCTGCATCTAAAAACCATTTACCATCACTTGTTGCTCTTGATCCTTTAGTCTCAGACATAATTACCGCGGTTCTTGCTTCAGTTAATACTTCGTTAGCTTTGGTTTTGAATTTTTCTTCACAGCCATCCGCTACATTAGAACTTGTCTTACTAACAAAGTCTTTAGATATTTTTACCCACTCTTCTGCTATGTTAATATCAAAAAGTATATCGGCGGGGCTTGTCATGTTGATTTTGTTTTCTTCAGATATCGCTATAGAGTCTACTCGATTTTCAGCGTAGGTTATCCTTTGTCGTGCAGCAACAGCCCATTCAAATTTGGTCGAGTCACACATCGCATTTTCAGTCTGTTTTTCTATTTGTGACTTCACTAAGGCAATTTTATCTTTATCTCCTTTCACCCTGTTAATTAAAAAGTTTCTTCTTGCCTCTTGCGGCAGCGAATAGTAATCTATCAAATCTGTTACGGTTTCTGAATTAATGGTAGCCCTGAAAGCATTGTTCCCTGAAGAATATCTATAGCCACGGTCCTTTGCTGCGTCTGCATCGTTGTTTAATTGCTGTGCTCTAGTTAAAAGGAGAGATAATACATTTTTTACATCATCGGGTAAAACAGTTTGATCTAGCTTATTTTTGGCTTCAGAGTATGATGATTTGGCCCTTTCGATTGCTGCTGTAGATAAAGGTTCAAATTCTTTGTATATGGAAAGCGGCGATGAAAATAATGGGATTGTTATAGAAGATAGAGCTGTTGTTTTTTTAACCTTACCAGCAGGGACTTCACCAAATGCGTAATTCGTTGCTTCTTCCATTGTTGAGACTTCATGCACTTCCATACCCCAACCCTTTGCAAGATCGATCACGTTCACTTCTACTGGTTCTATAGTTTCTACTATCCATCCTGGTGACGGAGATTTTGTTTTCTTAACATATTCGTATTGTAGTGCCTGTCCTTCTGGAATTAGGAAAACAGTCACACCTGAATCAGCTGCAGCTTTTGCTTTGGCCAAGACAGCTCCAATCTTACCAATAGAATGATCTTCTTGAATAGTCCCTGTCATTGAAAAGCTGTTACTAATTTTTTTCCCTTCAATCGCGGCTATAGTAACTAAAGTCATCATGCTACCCGCTGAAGGGCCTTCAACTACATTGGCATTGGGGGTTTTAATGGTATATATTACATCATATTGAGAGAAATTAAATTTTGTTATTTCTGATGTAACTTTAACTGCTATTCTCTCAGAGTCTTGGGTATATATTCCTGTTAGTGGTTGGGTATCAACCAATACTCTGCCTTTGCCTGGTTGTATTTCCACTGAGATATTTCCTGTTATGCCTTTGCCTTGGTTGTCGACGCCCACGATTTTAGAATAGCTTTCGTAGGTTTGAGCTAGCACTATGTTTAAGAAAAGTAGAACTACACCGATAGAAACTGGAAGTTTTATTCTCATCATTATTTTTTAGATTTTACTAATTAAATTTTTGTTTATCAACCATAAGGCCCGTTCCAAGCCAAGTGAATATCTCCTGGATGTGACCTTAAATCAAATTCAGATAATAAGTACTCTTCGAGAGTAGGATCATAACGTGCAAATACAGCTATATCTGTTCTTTTAACCGGGTTATAGGTTCTTCTAACATGTAAATGAACAAGTTCGTCTCCATAACGAACAAGTGTATGAGTTGCTCGTGTATCGTGTCCCAATGGACACGCTGTATCTGAGCCTGTAAATGATGGCATATAACAAAATCCCACTTGATTTACCTTTTTAACTAGTACATGTTTCTTTATTTGAAGGTTTCTTTTCTCTGTAATGATATAATTTCCACACGAAACAATGGTATCTCGAAATGAAATGAAGGCTGTTCCACATGAAATTCGATAGGAAAATTAGGTTTCACAGTGTACAAATTACTTTAAATGCATTTATAGAAAATAATAATTGGGACTAATTCTTTCGGACTTTGACGTTTAAATTAAAATTTACTCGATCTTGGGACTAATTCACGAGTTAATAGAAATTTGAACTGCCAAATAAAAAGGCATTTCGATGATCTAAAATATACTTTAAAAAATAGAGGAGGTTTGGAAACATGGAATCGATATTAAAAAGCGCTCTCGGAAATAGAGGCTTTAGTCACGAATCAGAAAGCCAAGTAGATAGATTTAGGATCCAGGCTACGTCTGGTGCTACACACAAAAATGTAGACTATTTCAAAATGGCAGAAGAGGAGTTTGGATTTGCTGTAAAAAAAGCTAGAATTGCAGTGTTTGGATGTGGTGGTGGTGGACAAAACACTGTCACAAGATTATCAGAGATGGGTGTTGCTGGTGCTAGCACTATCTCAATAAACACAGATGCAAAACACTTAACAGTTGGTAAATCTGACAAAAAAATCCTCATAGGTAAGGAATTAACAAGAGGACTTGGTGCAGGTGGTTACCCTGAAGTCGGTAGAAAAGCCGCAGAAGAAAGTAGAAATGAAGTCAAAGCCGCTTTGGACGGAGTCGATCTAGTCTTTGTAACAGTAGGACTAGGTGGTGGTACAGGTACTGGCTCTGCTCCAGTTGTTGCTGAGATTGCAAAATCAATGGGAGCAATCGTAATTGGTGTTGGAACAATGCCTTTCAAGATAGAAGGTGCTAGGATAGGCAAGGCAGAAGAAGGATTAGCTAGATTAAGATCAGTTGCAGATACTGTTATCGTAATCGAAAATGACAGACTATTGAAATATGCTGGACAGTTGCCATTGCAGCAAGCATTTGCAGTTGCAGATGAGTTGGTTGCAAGTATGGTAAAAGGTATAACAGAGACCATTACATTGCCAAGCTTAGTTAATGTAGACTACGCAGATGTAAAAGCAATAATGCATTCTGGCGGTGTTGCTGCTTTGGGTGTAGGTGAAAGTAATAGTAGTGATAGGGCCTTGGATGCAGTAACAAAAGCATTGACAAACCCACTATTGGATGTAGACTACGCAGGAGCTACAGGTGCTTTGATCCACATTACAGGTGGGGAAGATCTAAGATTAGACGAAGTAAACTTGGTCGGTGAGACAGTATCTCAATACTTAGATCCAACATCGCAAGTCATTTGGGGAGCTAGAATATTACCAGAGTTTGGAAATAAAGTGCAAGTAATAACAATAATAACTGGGGTTCAATCGCCGTATATCTTAGGGCCGGTAGCTCATGAAAGGGCTATGTTAAGAGATATGGATCTCGGATTAGGGATTGATGTAATCAGATAAAATCATGTTTACGCAACGATCACCCCTACCTTTTTTCTTTTTTTTGTTGCGTAGCTGAGAAAAAAAGAGGTCAAGAAAATGAAAGAAGAAGAAATAGTTTTTTCCCTTATCAAGAAAGATCTTGAAAGAAAAAGTAAAATAGCGGCATCCAGATTGCTTAAGCTGGCATCCATGATGAATATTACAACAGACAAATATCAGAAGGTTGTTGAGCGCTTAATTGAGGATAGGAAAATTGTAAAAAGCGGGTATGATTTTGTACTCGCTTAATTTTTTTATTTTTTGATACTTTTTTGTCTTTTTCTTGCTGATTATACGGATTAAATGTTACTACTATTTGATAGAAAAGTTTAAATACTAGGTAATATACTAAGAATTATGGTTTGGCGAATATTTAGTAGCTCACGACAGAAACAAGAATTAGAGAGACTCTATTCAAAAGCTCAAGAATATGCTTCAATTGGCAATGTAGAAATGACTAATTTAACTTGGTTACAAATTTTACAATTAGGTAATGGTATAGATATTTCATCATATGTTATGAAAAGACATGAATCATTGGCGAATGCTCATAAAAATGCAGCTATACGTAAGGCAGATAGAGCATTTGAAAGCTGCATGGAATTATCTGGCGAGGGACGCCAATTAAGAGTTGCTAGAGCTGGAGTGAGTGATACTCTATGGGTGGGTGATGACGGTCATTTATATTCCGCAAGATATTCACCTCATGGAACTGTTCTTGTTAAGGGTACAAAAGTTGTAGACGATAACGCACCACCGGGTTATAGAAGTCCTTTAGATTACACAGCTAGATTATATGAAGATCCTCTTGCATATTGGGAATTTTTTGATACTGGGACTCTAACACAAAAAAAAAGATCCGCTGAAAAACCACAAAAAGAAGTTAGAACTAAAAATTCTCAAACTGGTTTATTTAGGTTGGCATATGACGTCGCTAGAATAGGTTATGATAAAGTGGTCCTAGACTTGGTAGAAGATCAATTAGGATATGCAAGAGGTCATATAGATAGATCTAGTTTATCTGAAATATTAATAGAACGGTATAAAGCTGATTTGGATAGAGTTGCTTTACATCATTTATCAGTAGACTGGGATGTAGCGGTTTATACCGCAGGAAATAGTTCTGAACCTAAATTAGGTTATTTAATCTTACCCCATAAATATACTATTCCTGTTGGCGCAGAAACTCAATATGGTGATGAAAGTCTAGTTCATATGGGTAAAGTTATTCACGTAGAAGAAACTCATCGAGGTAAAAAATATGCTTATAGATCAGCTCCTGGTATAGTACAAAAAATAGTTATACAGTCGCAATCGCAGCCTCCCCAGCATGCCAGCTGAATCTAGGTCTTAACTGAACCGTATAAACTCTTTCAGAATTGTCATCAAGAATAATTGCCGATCCCCTGCTTTTAGGCATAGAATCTATGCTCTTTTTAATATCTTCCATCAAATAAGTCTGCATAACTGTGTGCAATGCGTCCAAATCATTTTTAGAAGTTAGTCTGTGTGATATGACCATATCAGCCTGCGAGATAATGTCGGGGTGAAGCTTATTGGGCATCTGTGTCATCGGTACAAAGCTTATACCTGGTTCTCTTCCCTGCTTAACAATCGTTAATATTGGTTGAGTTGATACAGTATCCATGTCTGATGGGCAGAAGTTGTGAGCCTCGTCAATAATAAGCCATACCATTGGAAATCTTTCTTTCATCCTACCTATACCAATTTTTATTAATTCTTCTTGCTTTCTTGCTATTACACGTTGTTCATATATTTTCCTTGTTATTAGAGCAACTAAAAGATTTCTAATTGACCACGCTTCAGTAACTCTTAGACGGGATACATCAAAGATATTTATTGCCCCAGGTTTCATAACTTCATTAATTTTAACGCCTTCTTCACCAAAAACACCCCATTCAGCCGCCACTGAAAGCATGTTATCTAAAGCGGATTTCACATGTGTGTCTATTGTCCTGTCGTCTTTAATTTTGGAAATCAGGTCGTCGATGCTGAATTTTTCACTTTTATCATGGAACCTGTTGATGATTTTTTGTAAACCTAGTGATATTGGATTAGTCATTGGGAGTTGGAATGCTAACGACCACTCTTCAGCTGAGAATTCGTATGGTGGAATAGAAATTCCAAAATCGACAGGAATATCAGCATCTTCAAATTCTTTTTTCTGAGATAAAGGAACGAAAACTCTAGTTCTATCAGCTAATCCTTTTGGTTTCAATCCCCACTGATCCAACAAGACAACTTGATCGTCATTTGGCAGCTTTGTACTCCAATATATTCCCATCGTGTCAATTACAACTGATGTGAGATTTTTTCTGAATTCGTCAGGGAGCATCGCTATTTCTTCCATTATAATTCCGCCAGAGTATGATTTTCCACTACCACGCTTGCCAGCTATCAAAATTAAATGAGGCCTCAATAAATCAATGGAAACTTTGTTGGCTAAATGCGCGTCCTCTCCCTGACCGATGACATTTTTTGCAATATAACCTGTAGCTTTGGTTCCATATTTCTCCATGTCGTCAGATCTTCTACCGACCACAATTTCATGAATCATAATAATGATTTGGATAAATTGATAAAAATAGGTTATTAAATGATCAAAAATAATTTTGGATTACTAAAGTACCATTAGATAATATGTTCTTATTTCACTTCCTATGAAATTACTTAAATCTTATACAGTAACAATTTGACTATACTCCATATAATATTAGGTAAGAGATAACACTTCAGAAACGGGGTAGTAGTATAGCTTGGTCTAGTACTCAGCCTTGGGGTTTTAAACAGAATGGCTGAAACCCGAGTTCAAATCTCGGCTGTCCCATTGTCTTGCAGATCAAAAAATTATAATTTAGTAGACTGCGATTAATTCAGGATAGCATAGAATCTATGCTCTTTCTAATATCTTCCATCAAATAAGTCTGCATTACTAGTAATAACATTAAACAGAGTTTCAATTTCTTACGTACAAATACTAATTGATTACCAATTTCCATGGACTGGGCATGCAACATGTGACTGTTTCTTCAGTAGTTTTCCTACCACCATCAACAGCAAACCGAAGAAATACCACGGTAATACTGTCGTCCAGGCACCTAAGCTTCCCGCCTGAAGGGAAAATCCTTGCACTAATGCAAACAATCCTAACGTCATTACTGCTACTGCCGCTACTAACAGGCCCAAATTGCAACTACATTTGCCAGTTTTCATTTCTTTTTTAGGCATAATAAAACATATAGTAAAGCTTATTTAAAAACCAATGCATTAAATTTTATTGAAGTGAGTTGATTTTTTAAATGTCAAGAATAGTAGGTATTGTTTCCGGGAAGGGTGGAGTCGGTAAAACCACCTTTTCAACCAATTTGGCGCTCGCATTAAGCAAACTAAACAAAAGGGTTTTACTAGTAGATTGTAATGTAACAACACCGCATATGGCTTATTATTTGGGATCGAACTACTACACTTCAACAATAAACGATGTGCTCAAAGGATCAATTGATATAAGACATGCACCTACCCCATTCAATAATCTTCTGTTTATACCTGCCTCTGAAAATATTGAAGATTTAATTAACATGGATATAGCGAAATTAGATAAACACATTAGCAAATTGCTAAAAGATGACCATTATGATTTTGTTTTGCTTGATTCGGCACCTGGTTTAGGAAAAGAGGCTGTTTCAGTTTTAAAGGCAAGTAAAGAGATAATTTTTGTGACAACTCCCACAATCCCGACTCTTGCGGATGTAACAAAATGCGCTCAAGTTGCAAGTAATATAGGAATAAATAAATTCAATGTAGTTTTGAACATGGTGAAGTCATCACGCTTTGAATTGAACTCAAAACAAGTAAAAGAAATGATTAATTTTCCATTATTAGGCATGATATCTTTTGACAGAAGAATAGTTGATAGCACTGCTAAAGGAATGCCGGTTTTACTTGAAAGGTCATCGCCGCACATAGAGAACACATACATGGAGATTGCGGCTGAGTTATCTGGTGAAGAATATAAAAGTCCCCATGTATTTTATAGAATCAAAAACAAACTGAAAAGATTAGGCAGTAAAATGGCATTTTCAAGATAGTTCATTTTCTTTTTAATATTTTTTTCAAATTCATTCGAAATAAGAATTTGTCAATAACGTTTTCTAAATCTGGTTTTGTAATCTCTTTCGTTTCATATGTTACTCTTGCTGAAGGTTTATTGATTTTCATGAACCTCCTAATATCTGTCGGTGTTCCTATTATTACTGTATCACATTTTGCATTATTGATGGTCTTTTCCAGTTCTGTTATTTGTTTTTTTCCATATCCCATTGCAGGTAAAACTCTTTCAAGATGAGTATATTTGTTGTAAATTTCTCTTATACTTCCAACCGAATATCTTTTGGGATTCACAATTTCTTTTGCCCCAAATCTTTTCGCTGCCCTGTATGCTGCGCCAAATGACATTCCACCATGAGTAAGGGTTGGCCCATCTTCCAAGCATAAAACTCTTTTTCCTTTAATCAACTTTGGATTGTCGACAAACAATTCCATATTTGCCTTTATTATTCTAGCATTTGGATTGGCCTTCTTAACATTTCCAATAACAGTTTCTACATTTCTTTGTTTTGAGTCACTGACTTTACTAATGACAATTATATCGGCCATTCTCATGTTTGCTTCGCCAGGATGATAAAGCATTTCGTGCCCTGCCCTCTGAGGATCGGCAATAACTATATGCAGATCTGGCTTAATGAAAGGTAAATCATTATTTCCACCATCCCATAGAATTATGTCTGCTTCTTTTTCAGCTGCCTCCAAAATTTTTTTGTAATCAACACCGGAATAAACAACAAAGCCTTTCTCTATATGAGGTTCATAGTCTTCTCTTTCTTCGATAGTTGTTTTTTGTGTCTCTAAGTCCTTGTAAGAGGCAAATCTCTGAACGATCTGTTTTCTCAGGTCACCATAAGGCATTGGATGTCTAATGATCACAACTTTTTTCTTTTTTCTTCTTAGAATATCTGCAATTCTTCTAGTAGTTGGACTTTTGCCTGCGCCTGTTCTGACGGCGCAAACAGCTATAACTGGTTTAACTGATTTGAGCATTGTTGCTTTTGATCCAAGCAAAATAAAGTTTGCACCAGATGAAAGTGCTATAGAGGCTTTATGCATTACATATTCATGGGAGACATCAGAATAAGAGAAAACAATTGAATCCACTCTGTAACGCGAAATTAATTCTTTCAGTTTTTCTTCCGGATAAATCGGAATTCCATTTGGATATAATTTTCCTGCTAACTCCTTCGGATATTTTCTTCCTGAAATGTTTGGTATCTGAGTTGCAGTGAATGCTATAACTTCAAAATTAGGGTTATCGCGGTAAACAAGATTAAAGTTATGGAATTCGTGGATCGAAGGATCAATCACGTCCAGCTGCGCCCATAATTATGATTTTAGCTTTCGTCACATGGTTCCACCTCTTTAATTATAGATAACAATCTCTTACCATCTTCTGTTAAAGAATAAAAAACATGATAAGGCCCCCGCAAGTGGGGTATTACTTTTTTCTTCTTTCAGTTTGCGTCAGTTCATCAACAAGTTTTGATGCAGGAGTTTTAAGAATCTCTTGAACTTTCTGTGGAGAAAATCCTGCTTCTTTAGACAGCCTCTCTATATCCCTTATCTTCTTTTTTATATTAGCTAGCCCCTTGCATGCCCTAAACTTGTATAATGCTGCTGTGTTCTCATCGGTCCCCCATCCAATTGAATCGAATCTGTCAACTTCTCTAACAAAGTCATTCAGTTTTTCTCTAGACCTATCATAAAGATCCAGCAAGTCAACAACTTCAGGATTATTTAGATTCAATGATTTTATCTTCTTTCTCATTTCTGATACTTGTTTTTCTATTTCAACATTTTCACTGTCGATTTTTTTGCATAGACCCTCTAGTGTTGTGTTTCTAAAACTAGATTGCATTAGTGATTCCCTATCTTCTAGCACCGATTCATTCAAATATGAAACATGTGGCGGTTCTTCCGGAAGTTGCGGTATATCATCGCTAGAAAAATTAGTTAAATCATTGACATTGAAATTAGGTGTTTTTTGTTCATTTTTCTTTCTAAAAGCATCAAATAGTCCCATATAACATCAATTTGTTTCAGAATTTAAATAAATAACTTTGGTCTTTTCAAACAACTATCAATTTCGCATCTGTTAATCTAACCAGTTTATTCTTAGTTAAAAGAAAATCATTCTCAATTCTGCACCCGAATTTCTTTGTGTAGATTGCTGGTTCTATCGTAAAAATCATGTTTGGCTTAAATGTTATTTTTTTGATCTTCTCCCAGATCAATCTTCTTTTTTTGTTTAGTTTTTTCCTTGGTTTTCCAATTATTGGTCTTTCATGCACTTTCAAACCAATACCGTGGCCAAGAGAGTGTTGCATTCTAAAACCGTGCTTCTGAAAAAAGTTATTAACTTTTTCGTGTAATCTCCAGCATGGTTCACCTACTTTTACCGAATTGACTGCTAAATTATACCCTTTTATAACCAAGTCGACAACTTTTTTTTCTTTTCTGCCAATTTTGCCCTTGATAAATGGAACTGTAACATCGCTAACATAGCCTTTATATCTTGCACCAAAGTCTATATAACCTAGCCCGGAAATTTTTTTATCCGCGACATGTGGTTTTGTGTGAATCATCCTGCTTCGATAGCCACTGCCGACTAGTGTTTCGAATGAAAGAGTTGCTCCGTGATGATTAATTTCTCTTCTCACTATTCGTGCTAACTCTCGTTCTGTAATATCTTCAGCTAAAGACCTCTTAATTACGTCTATACATGAATTACTGATTGAAGCGGCCTTTTTTATTAGGAGAATTTCTCTTTTTGTTTTGATGATTCCCATTTTTTCAGTAAAAATAATTAAATTAAGAAGTTAATATAACTTGCAATGAAAGACATAAAACCGGTTAATTATGACATTGTTTTTGAACCTGACTTGAACAACTTTAAGTTTAGAGGAAGGGAAACAATACAGTTAGAGGTCAAAAAGGCTACAAAAAAAATTGTGCTGAATTCTCTGGAACTTAAAATTAATGAATGCCATATGAGGCAAAAAAATAAAATTCTGAAACCGCAAATAAAACTGGATGATAAGAAACAAGAACTTCTTCTAATGTTTCCGTCAAACATATCTGGTAATGCAGATCTATTTATTGAATTTGAAGGGGTACTAAATGACAATCTCGTTGGTTTCTATAGAAGTAGATATTTGATCGATGGTAAGGAAAAATATTTGGCCACTACACAATTTGAAGCTGCTGATGCAAGAAGGGCATTCCCGTGTTGGGATCATCCTGAATACAAAGCTACTTTTGACGTTTCTGTAGTTTTAGATAAAAAATTGACAGCAATTTCAAATACACCTGTAAAAAGTGAAAAAAGCTTTGATGATCATAAAAAGATTGTCAGATTCGAACGCACGCCAATAATGTCTACTTATCTTCTCTATATGGGTGTTGGAGAGTTGGAATTTGTTGAGTATAAACTGGGTGATGTCGTAATAAGAGTTTACACGACTTCTGGTAAAAAAGATCAGGGTAAACTTGCACTGGAGTTTACTAAAAAATTTCTGAAATACTATGAAAAATATTTTGAGATAAAATATCCTCTGAAGAAATTGGACTTTATTGCAGTTCCTGATTTTTCATCCGGCGCTATGGAGAATTGGGGAGCGATCACTTTTAGAGAAACTGCACTTCTTTTTGATCCAAATAACTCTTCAACTGCAACAAAACAAAGAATTGCTGAGGTAATATCCCATGAAATAGCACACATGTGGTTTGGAAATCTAGTGACAATGCGGTGGTGGAATGATCTTTGGCTCAATGAAAGTTTTGCTACTTTTATGGCAACAAAAGTTGTTGATAAATTTTACCCTGAATGGGATTTGTGGAATCAGTTTCTAGATCAGTCTACTGATGTTGCTTTAAAGCTAGACGCGTTGAAGACGTCTCATCCTATTGAAGTTAAAGTTAATGCACCTTCTGAAATTGCAGAGATTTTCGATGAGATAAGTTACGAGAAGGGGGGGAATATTTTGAAAATGCTTGAAAGTTATTTGGGTGAAGAGGTTTTCCGCAAAGGGTTGATAAATTACCTTGAGTCCCATAAATATGGCAACGCGACAACTGAGGACCTTTGGTCTGCATTGGAAAAGGTTTCTCAAAAACCTGTAAGAGAAATGATGACTGGCTGGGTGAGACAAACTGGTTATCCCTTAATTGATTTCAAAATCAGAAATACACAAATTGATTTGACCCAAAGAAGGTTTGTCCTCGAAGGCGGTGCACCAACAAAAGAATTGTGGTTTATTCCACTCTCTATTAAATCTGAAGATGTTGATATTACTCATTTGTTGAAAAAAAGAAGTGATGTAATAAATTTACATAAGATGCCACGATGGCTCAAAATAAATTTTGGACAAAATGGATTTTACAGAGTGAAATATCAAAAAAATGAATTCGAGAAATTGAAAAAATTAATTATTGAGAAAAAATTACCTAATGTCGACAGATGGGGGATACAAAATGATCTTTTTGCACTAACTGTTGCGAGAGAAATTTCTGTATCAGACTATTTAGATTTTGTGAAAGCATACTCAAACGAGAGTGATTATTTAACATGTTCTGATATTCAAGATAATCTCTATTTCATTTACCTAATTACATTTAATGAGAAGTTTTGTGGGAAAATTAAAGAATTCAATAAATTATTTTTCAGAAAAAGATTTGAAAAATTGGGTTGGGAGCCAAAAAAGAATGAGAAGCACACGGACACTTTGTTGAGGGGGGTGACGTTAATTTACCTTGGAAGATCGGGGGATAAGGAAATATTGAAAATTGGTCGAGAAAAATTCAACTCATTTCTAAAGAAACCGAGTTCTTTACATCCAGATATAAGGAGCGCTGCATATAATCTAGTTGCGTGGAATGGAGATGAAGATATGCATCAAAATTTTGTCGAACTTTATAGAAAAGCTGGTACACAAGAAGAAAAGATTAGATTTCTTGCTGCATTGTCTGGTTTTCAGAATACAAAACTCCTCAACAAAACATTGGATTTCTCTCTATTATCGGATGTTCGTTCTCAAGATATTATCTTTCCGTTGGCCTATGCTGGGAATAATCCTTATGGAATTGGTATCGTTTGGCCATGGATAAAGAAAAACTGGAATGAACTTGAAGGGAGATTGGGAAAGACAAAAATGCTTCTGAGAAGAGTTATCAGCTTGAAGAGTTCAGCTGACCATCAAACGTATAATGATATGAAAAAATTTTTCCAGAAAAACCCTGTCCCTGAAATTGATAGGGCTCTTGATCAGACTTTAGAGAGAATCAGGATAAATGTAAAGTTCTTAGCAGCAATAAAGAAGTCTTTTTCTTAAAATCAATTATTAATTCATTACAAAAACAATATTGAATTTAAGCCCGGGTAGTTCAGCTTGGATAGAATAGCACTCTCCTAAGGTGAAGGTCGTGGGTTCGAATCCCACCTCGGGCATTTGTTTCAATTAGATTTCAAACGATCCTATACTAGCTATGAAAAAATTCAATAGTCCACTCCACCGAAATAGTCCATATTTATCTGTTCTATTCCTTTTTGGGTAATTACAAAGTAAAGTCCTGATGTTAAAACATTTGAAACAAAATAAATTTCTAAACATCCTTCATCAGCGAGACGGTCAGCGATCTTCAATTCGCCTGGATTTAATTTAGAATATTGGTATGTCCCCCTTCCTATTCCTAAAGAAAAAGATCTCGCAACCTTATTTAATACCTCCTCATCCGCTAAAACTCTTCTAACCCTCTGCATACAGTATAAGTAGAAACATCAAAATTATAACTGCTTAGTGCTCTAGCTGTAACACTTCTATTTGAAATTTTCTTTCAATATTACTGCAGTATCCGTATTTTCCACACCTTCTATTGTTATAAGTTTCTTTATTATAAAATCGTTCAATTCATCAGTATCAGTAACATAAACTTTCAAAAATCATATGTTTTCACCAACAGCTTTGCACTTAAACTAATTTAACTCCTCCACCTATAGAATATTTTAGTCCGTATTTTGATCAACTGGGATTATGGACTATTGTGCTTTCAGATATTTATTCCTCAAATGTGGCTATAAAATTTGAAGTTCTTAACGCCATAAGAGAATATCATTTAGATGTTTTCAAGGAAGCTTTTGGTGTTCCTAACATAGATACCCCACCACTAGAATCACGGCCAAAAAAGTTGAGATAACATCTAAATTAATTTGACGTGTTTTAATGTCATTTAAAGCCTTACAAATTTCTGCCAATGAAAAACTATGATTATTTAAATCTTTACTACGTAAATATTGGGAAGTGAAAAGGATGAAAGGGGAAAGTCGGGACATATAAAAGAATTCTACTTAGCTTATTCTCTAAATCTCATCCTAATCTTAATTATAATTTCGTGAGGTGTTAACATGACAGGGGATAGCCGGGACAAGATTTTTAGAATATTTGTATGATAGGATCTATTCTAAAGCTTTCACTATAATAACAACGCCACCAGAATCGAAATTTATTCCGGGTAGTGATTTTCCAAGAAAAAAGTATAGATCACAACGGCTAGAAGAGGCTTTAAGTAGCAAGTTGCCTGAAGATTTTGATTCACTTGCAGCTATGCACGTTTTTGATATATTTACAGAAGAGGCTACAGCATTAAATGAAGCTGGAATATCGAATTTGTCAGAAATGAGCGTAAAAGCTTCAACGAATCCAAAATATTTAAGTAGGCATTATCTACAAATAAGTAAAGGGTCTGATATACAAATTTGTTGTAGAATCCCTCATTATTTTTTACCCCAATTACGAATTATGGAAAGACTGCAAGAAGCTGGAATTCAACCACCAAGATTGCGTATAATTCAAACTACAGCTTCACAGCTTACTGAAAATTCTAAAGGGTCTGATGGGAGAAATATTAATAGAGAACTATTGATAAGAAATTCTGCAATAGCTGTTGCATTTTTAAGAGAATTTATTGCAAAATATTACCCACAGCAAAATGACAGAGTAGAGATTGTAGATTTGCCAAGTTATGATAACATCGTTAGAGAATTTTTTGTTTTATTGTATGGACTCATACCACAACCTCTAACTACTGAATTGAGAAAGATAGCTGAATCAAGAGGTGGAAAACCAGACGCGTATGTAGGCAGGCACGCATTTACTTATTCACAGTTTAGCAGGGATAGAACAGTAAGTTGCGGTGGTAGAACTGAACTAGAATTTTGGAGAGCGGCAGAAAGGATTGGTTATGAAATAGAAGATAGAAGAGATGAAGTTCTAGCAAAGTTGGATGGAAATTTAAGAGGTTATTTACCATCGGTTAAAGAAAATACAATGTTGATAGATGCGTGTGAAAAAGTTTTTATCGGTTTTGGAACTGAGCCGGGTTATTATTGTCAATCAGGAGAACCTGATTTATTCAGACGTGCTGAAGGACATAGAGATATAGATCCCTCTTATTACATTGAAAATGGAAATCATAGAAAACTGGGAAAATTGAGAAGAGAATATAGCAGGTTGATAGAAGTTACAGGTGGTGGTTATGATGAGTTTGTTGAAAGATTTGTTGAACAGATTCCTGATAAAGACGTTGTTGAATGGTCTATTTCACGAGCCTCAAATGGAGTATATACGAATATTAAAGAGTGGGAGCGATATTGTGTTAAGCTATTTCAAGAAAGATTGGGATGGCCTAAATATAAGTGATAAATAATGAAAACTATTGGAATATTGGGTGGCATGGGACCGGAAGCTACTGTAGATTTGTATAGATGGATTGTTAAATTAACGCCGGCAAAGAAGGATCAAGATCACATACCTACAATTATATTTAGCTATCCACAGATACCTGACAGAACACAAGCTTTGATTTATGGTGGCGAAAATCCTTTACCATATCTGATTAAAGGGGTTAGATTTTTGAAGAAAAGTGGTGCAGATTTTGTTATAATTCCGTGTAACACATCACATAAATTTCTGCCAGAAATAATGAAACAGTGTAATATTCCCATAATAAATATGATTGAAGAAACAAGAAATTTTATTGAAAGAAATTTTTCAAAAGTCAAAAAAGTTGGTTTACTGGCAACAACTGGAACTGTTAAGACTCATGTTTACCATGATGTTTTTGAGAAAAGTAAAATTGAACTTATTGTTCCGGGTGAAAATGTACAAGGGGGGAAAGTGATGGAAGCAATTTACGGAAAAGAAGGTATAAAAGCTGGTTTCATTAATAAAAGGGTTGTGAGTTTGCTAGTTGAAGCTGCAAAACATCTTGAAAAGAAGGGAGCCGAAATAATAATAATGGGTTGTACAGAAATTCCTTTAGCTCTCACACAAAAAGATTTTCATTTACCTTTGATAAGTCCTGTTGAAATTTTGGCTAGGCATGCTGTTCAATTAGCTTTAGGAAAGAATAAAAAAATACCTGATAAAATTTAAAGGGGTGTTGAAATGCAAGTTAATGGATTTGTTGATGAATTAAGAGATCTTGGCGGTTTGAAATTTATCAGATTAAACACATCCAATGGATATTTACAAGTGACTGTTAAAAAGAAAGAGGCATCAGCTGAATTACTGAAGGAAGTTGAGAAAATTTCAAGGCAATCTGTAATTTCAGTTGAAGGTGAACTTCAGAAAAACAAAGAAGCCCCTAGCGGTCAAGAGTTGATTCCAAAAAAAATCAAGATACTAACACTCGCCGAAACACCTTTGCCATTAGATCCTTCAGGAAAAACTCCAGCTGAATTAGATACAAGACTGGATTGGAGGCCTCTAGATTTACGGTCAGCTAGAAACCGAGCGATAATCAAGGTACAATCAAAAGTAGTTGAGGGTATGGAAGAGTATTTGCGAAAAGAAGGTTTTACTCAAATTTTTACACCATGTCTTATTGGAGCGGCATCGGAAGGTGGTTCTGAGGTTTTCACTGTAAAATATTTTGACAAAGAGGCTTTCCTGAGACAAGACCCTCAGTTGCACAGGGAATTGGCTATCATTGGAGGTATACAAAAAGTATTTGATTTGGGACCTAGCTGGAGGGCTGAACTCAGTCATACCATTAGACATACATGCGAACATAGGGGGTGTGCTGTTGAATTAGCTTATATTAAAGATGAAAGGGATACAATGAGGGTTGAAGAGCAGTTGGTAGTTAATGTTTTTAAAAGAGTTCAGAAAGACTGCAAAGAGGAGTTAGAAGTTCTTGAAAAGAAGATTGAAATTCCAAAAACACCGTTTCCTGAGCTAACATTTCCACAGATCTATGATGTTTTGGATGAATTTGGAAAACGGTATAAAAGAGGTGTTGAGGATTATGATAGAGAGAGTGAGGTCTTATTGTGGCAACATGTGAAAAAAAAATTCAAGAGTGATTTCTTTTTTGTCAACAGGTTCCCCTTCGCGGTAAAACCTTTCTATGTAATGAAAACAGATGAAGATCCTACATGGGCTAGAAGTGTTGACATGATTTACAAAGGTATTGAGTTGAGTTCTGGTGGACAGAGAGAACATAGACATGACAAACTCATGATACAAGTAAAAGAAAAAGGTATGACAAAAGAGAGCGTGGAGTGGTTCACAAAATATTTCAAATATGGAGCACCTCCAATGGGTGGATTCTGCATAGGTGTAGAAAGACTGGTTATGCAGATGTTGGACATTCCTAATATCAGAGAAGTAATGCTATTTCCAAGAACACCTGAAAGATTACTACCTTGAGATGGATTTATATCCTTTATCCTCTATTTCTAATAAAGGGGATTCATTGGCAGGAATAGAATTGTACCAAGAATTATTAGAAACCGCGAAATCGTTATTAGCCAAAATTGATCTGGGATATGATATTTTAGTGGAGGCAGTGAGGAAAAAAACCCTTCTTTAGATACTACCATGAAGATTGGACCATCAGATAGAGAAAGAAGGAGGAGCAATATAGATCGCGTAGGTATCCTGAAGATATACGATGTTGAGTTTGCTGGAACTTATAGAAGGACTTTTGATATTAACGATCCTTGGGTTTTTTATAGAGATCTGAGAATTGAATTGGCAGGAAGACTTGTCGTGCCACTTGAGAAAATCGGGTTGTCTTTTGCTTTAATTGGTGGTTCCCAATCTTATGATCGAATAACAGTTTACTTGTTAAAGTAATAACCGTTTGAGATTTAGATCTTGGAAACTCGAATACTTGAGATCAAAACTCTCTACTGATATCAAATACAAAAACAATATTTATAGCTTTTCCAATATTATAGACAGGATTTCATGAAAATACTTGAGGTTTTGTCTGCCATTTTTGTTATTGTAGGCTTCACAGCCTTGTTAATGTTAGCAAAAGCAGAAATTCAAAGTTCTCCATTGAAGCAGTTCAACATAACGCCGGAAATACTAAGACTTAACTGGACGAATGATTACAGCGGCAATATCACACTAAAATCTAATGCCACAAACCAGAGCTGGGTCTTAATTCAGGTTTTAAATGATACAAGTGGGTTGTCAGAGAATTACACACAATCAAACAGCCTAACTGATTGTCAAAGTGGAAATTTGAAACTGATGGTTAGAAATACCACTCATGCAACAGGAAATTACCAAAACGTATCAAACGGTACAAATGTTGATGTCAGGGTTGTAAATACAAACTTTCTCTGCAAACCTGGTCGTTATAGTACAGCAACTTTCACTTTAAGAAATGTGACACAGACCAATGAAACTGCCAATGCCACAATATATTTAGATGCACCTATAGCGACATTCAATACATTAACTGCATCTACAGGAATTGGCAGCTTTGGGGGAAGTATGTCTGTAAATGCCACAGAGTATCATTCCTATTTCTTTGATACAAGCAATATCACAAATGCCACAAGTGTTGTCATAAACATGAGTGGATGGTCGTCCTCACAAGATATTGATGTTTTCTTGTTTGACAATTCTTCGTCACCATTATTGCAGTCCAAATCCATCAATAAAACTTCTTCAAATGAATACTTGATTTTTAATTATCTGCCATCAACAGCAAAGATGTGGGAAATAAGGGTTTATGGAAATTCAACTTCTGCTATTTCTTATAATGCTAACATTTTATTTTCAGGACTCAATGCAACCAATAGCTCTAATGCTAACCAACAATTTGGTTTGATCGATTTGGGTATAAAGAATGCTAGCACTGTGACAAACTTCAACATAACATTAAGAAATGAGGCTAACTTGACACATACAGTTGTTGAAGAAAAGGAAATTTATTATGTCAAAAGATTTGGTGGCATCGGGGCAAATAATTTCTCAGTAATTATTCCAGATTCATCAATAGTAAGGAAAGTTTCTGTTAGCCTTAATTGGACAGGAGGAAGTAACTATTCTTTCAATTTAATAAACACCACCGGAAATATTGTTTTGATCTCTCCTCTCAATGGCTCATACAGACTTGCAAATGTTACAGGAGCGAATCAGGAATTGTGGAATGAGACAACTAGTGCTGATAGTGTTGCGGGTGCTTGGAGATTACAGATTCTCAACAATACAAATGATACAGTTACTTATAATGCTACTGTCTTTGCTTATGTCACTGCATCCAGCTGGCTCTCTTCCAACTTTTCATCTATGACATTCAATAGGACTGGTAATCTCAATTTTACTAGAGATGCTACAATCAACCTCACTGTGCCTAACAACTCCATAGACGGATTTTATGAGGGGTCAATAAGATATGTTGATGGTAATAGGGCTGGAATAAGTGTTCCATTCAAAATCAATGTAACTGCACCTGTTGTAGCTGTTAACGGTACTCTGAATTCCAAAATAATTACTATCGATGAGGACATAGATGCTAATATAACGAGAACTTTATTCTTTGAGGTGAACAATAGCGGTTCAATTGATGCTGTGACAACATTTCTAAATTCATCTGATAAATTATCCTGTTTGTCTGGGAGTTGTTCTGGATATAATGGTTCTCTTTCATTCAATAGCACTTCTTTACTCTCGAAACAAAGTTCACAGTTAATAAGAGTTCAAGTTGGGTTTAACAGTTCAATGCCAACTGGAGTCTATGAAGGGTGGGTATACATTAATGCAACTAATGATACTGTAGCTCTTAGCTCCCATCCGTATAATTCATTTAACATTACTGTGAGGTTAAACTTAACCAGCAACATTTCAGTTGAGATGCTTGAGATAAAGTCGTTATTGGGTAGTATTGTTACAAGGAACTCGAGTGCTGAAAATGTCACTGTAAGATTCAGGCTTAATTATATAAACTCAACAGAGATTGAGGCGCAAAATACTTTGAATACGTCCAACTTATCTCTCTGGCTTGTTGGGAGAAATGTATCATCTTTCAGAGTCCCGACAACTGGAAACCTCACACTGTTCAACGGAACAAATCCTTTGTACAACGGAGGTGATTATGAGGTTAATGCTACAATACCGGCCGATACTGTTGGTGGATTTTATGAATTTCATCTCGCTGCAACCTACACAAAAAGCACAACATATACTGGTGAAGGTACTAATCTGACTTTCCTTGTTAATAATACTGGTTTACTCATGAGCTCAAATGTATCGGGATGTAGTTTCGATAGCTCTTGCTCAACATCTTTAAGTGTCAGCAATAGTTCGACTACTACAGTTTACGTAAATGCAAGTAATTTTGGAAATATTCCTGCATCGTCAGTGACGCTAACATATAGTGAAAGTTGTGATGGCTATTCATTATCAAATCCTTCTGCAACAAGTGCATGTTCAGCAGGTACACTCAGTGGATCAACTGCTACAATATCACCAGCAGCAAACACTACTGCCTGCATTGTATCATGGGTTATTACGGCAAATAGTTCAGCGAATTCTGCGTGCACTGGAAGAATTAGTGGGTCGTCAAATGTATGGTATAATCCAAATGGTATTAATATCAGTATTACGGTCACAGCATCGGGATCTTCAAGTTCTTCATCCACATCTGGAAGCGGTGCAGCATCGCCTATTGCAACAACATCAACTACGCTCACCAGCAGCCCTCCTGTTTATCTAGAATTCTCCTCCTATCCTGCTATAGTGAGTGTTGAACAAGCGAATAACACAACTGTAAATATAACTGTTAAAAATATCAATAATACTGTCGGCCAAACTTTAACATTGACGGTTGAAGACATTAACGCGTCATGGTATTCAATCAACCCAAGCACAGAAGTGAAAATTGCACCTACGAATACAACTACTTACACAGTAAAGTTTATTGTTCCTAACGGAACTCAAATAAAAGACTATCCTGGTAAACTAAAAGCAACAAGCAATTACACAAATCTTACACAGAATTTTGTCTTGAAGGTGACACCTGGTCAGGAATTGAAGGGTGATATTGACAAAGATATAGATGACTGGGAGACAAAAATTACGAATCTCGAAAAAGAAATCAATACATCAAAAAGCAAGAAATTAAATGTTAGTGACATCGAAGTTAAATTTGCTGATTTGAAAAACAAGTTTGTCCAGGTAAAATCGCTCAAACAAAATGGAGATTATAGAGGTGCATTTGATCTGTTGAAAGAACTTGACAGCCTTTTTGATGATACATCGACATTACTTCAACAAGCTAAACAAGCTAACAAACCATCTTTATGGTCTTACTTGAAATGGGGCCTTGTTGTCTTAGCTATAATTGGTGTTTCTGTAATAGCCTTTCTCTTCTGGCCTCAAGGGGGATATAATCCAAATAAAGGTTATACGCCCCAGCCAAAAGAAAAGGAAGACCTCAAGAAAAAGATAGAAGATAATTATGAGAAGCTGAAAGAGAAGTGGAAGGATATTAAAAACGAGGATAAATGATTACTCTGACCTAAAACTAAATTTCCAAATAACACTGATGATTGGTATTCTTCAATTCATCTAGCAAGTTGTTCTCTCTTACTTTTCTGCAAATTCTGCAGACTTTCGATCCAACAATTTTTTTATCATGATTTTGATTGATTAAATCATTGACTATATCGTTAATAATGGGCATGATTTCAGGATGTTTTTCTATCGATCTAACTTTTAGTCCACGTGATTCTTTTATATACTGAGAAACAGCTGGTTGCGTAATGCCCAATAAATCTGCTACTTCTTTTTGCGTCAAATCATGGGTATCAATTAATTCTTTCGTAATAATAGATCTGAATGAAGGTAACACTTCACTTGCTATAACCTCACAAAATGATCTCATAGATAAAAATTAGATAGGTAGACTTAAATATATAACTCTGTTATAATTTCAGAAAAATCAAGTAGTCTGTTTTTCAACCAATCTCGCGTTCTTAACATTAAGATAGCCGCTGCCTGTCCTTTCATCCCAGAACTTTTCACTATCTAATATTTCAATTTTTTTCCTGAATGGGGGTGCATCTAAAGTTAGCGTATCGTAACTTCCCCCTTCTCCACCCACGTGAAAACCATGCTTCTCACTTAATCTTTGTAATTCATTTAAAACAGGTAGGTCTAATTTTCTTCCAAGCCACTCTTCTGTCAAACCATCAGTTGCAACATTCGTTATCCTTATATCAAATCCTTCCATGACAGCTTCTCTCATCAATTCAAAATGATCCATATCAGCATGCGGAACAATAACATCTTTCCCATATTTCTTCGCCAGTTTCCTTATCGTGTTTATTTGCGTTTTTTGCAGACCGACACCACCCAAAAGCAAAGCTTCAACGTCTAAGTCTTTTATCACGTCTTCAAGTTCTTCCGTTTCTTTTTCCGGTCCAATACCTTCACTTCTAACAAAATGCAAAGGAATATTCAATGATTCAGATGATAGCTTAGTCCATTCAACAGTAGGATAATGCCATAAATATGCTTCAGTATTCCTTGGCTTAACAGCAATCAAGGCTTTTACATCCCATCCTCTCTTCATAGCCTCATACAAAGCCATAGTTGAGTCTTTTCCACCTGAAAACATTATTCCTACTTTCATGAAATCACTTAATATCTATATGAGATAATATTTTAAGCTTTAATGTGAAAGAAATTAATGCCAATATAACAGCCTTCGAAAAAAATATAATATAATCCCTCGAGGATAGCATAAACTTAAATTGGATTTAAACTTTTAATATTTACTAATTGCTATAATTATAATATGAAAGATGTTAAAAAATCTTATGGTATACTGAAGAAAAAATTTGGACTTCCTACATATAAAGAATTAACAACAGAATTTGGGTTACATATCCACGATGAGGATACTACATTGCATGAATGTGTTGACTGCATAGTACAGCATGTCGAGGATATTGCTAAAGTGCTGGAATCTATTATTTTTGTTGATTCTGGTAGTCCGCCTTCTCATCTATACCAGGCTAAAATGCTTAGAGAGAAGGATATAGACACTTTTGATTTATTCAAAAAATTGATGACTATTTATTGGAAAGGGAGGACGGTCGAAACTGTGGCTAATGATAAGGAGATGGCTGAATTTGTTAAAAAAGTTTTTAAGGAATGGAAGAATGGGCTGAAGGGGGATGTAGTAGAAGTGTGGAAAATTTTTGAAGAGGAATGGCAAAACGCCAAGTTAAGGGAGATTTCATCGGCAGTTAATTATTTTGGTTAAAGTTTAAAAGCCCCTCTCATACTCAAATTTCAAGACTAATTTCGAATTTTTTATTTTATACCAAATTCCAACCCAACTAAAGCTCCCAATACACCTTGTACTATCTCACCACATCTGTCACTATATCTCTAAAGTATACCTCACTTGGAGTTAAATAATCTATTCCTTGATTGATTCTCTTGTAGTTGTAATATCTAACAAATCCATTCAATGTCTTGAATCTGTCATGTTCTTCTTGATAAGTTCTATGCCACCTCTCCACTTTACCAATAGTTGTTGGTCTTCTTTTGCTTGCTGTTATATGTTCTATGCTGTTATCAACACAGAACTGTGTGAACGATGATATACCTCCTCTGTGATTAACAAATTGCGGATTAAGAATTACCCTTTCCAAGGAAGTTTTCCAAATTCAGACAAAATAAAGTCTATCTCTTCTTTGAATGGCGGGAGTTTTGTGACTATGAGCGTCCCGAGGCTTTTCCACTCTTTTTGCTTTTCCATTATTTTTTGTTTAAATGTTTTCAAGTTAAATTTAGGAGTTTTTTCAAGAACAAAATTCGCATTTACCTGGATCCCTGATTTGAGCAGAAAGTGAAGGTCGTGGACATCCCTTGATTTGTTTCTCTCATAAATTGCAGATACCTTGTTGGCTAGCAGTTCCTCTGGAGAAAGCATAGAAAGTTCTATAGGTGGAATATCTGGATATGGTGAATAGAGTGTTTTAGGTTCTGATCTTTGATTTTTTGAATAGAGTATTTCTACAGACATTGTTATTTCTCTCGGATGCGAAGGGAAAGATAGGGAAAGTTTCAGGAAGAGCATGTTGCTTGTCCGTTTCTTTTTTAGAATATTGCAGTCCGCTCCAAGAAGGCTGAATTCTTTTCTTAGATATTCTGAAAGGTCTTCTGGAATATTCGAAGAATATGCATCTATATCTTCTGAAAACCTGTCGCCTTTGAGGATCTTCCATATGCATGTTCCACCACCAAAAACTAATTTTGGCATTTTTCTATATAGTAAATGCAGAAGCAGGTCTTGTAAGTAGTCTTTCCATATCTGATCTATCAACCCCAATCTCCTCATATGCGCATATCTCTTTACTTCGTCCTGTGTCAACATAATTTAACTCCTTTTATCTGCTACTAGGCTTTTTATTTTCCTTATCACCCTTTTATTTCCCGTAAGCTTTGCATATTTCTTTAAAACAGAAATATCGCAGTCGTCAGCCAGTTTTTTTATCTCATCTTCTGCCACCCTTCTTGTATAAATGGCATCTATAACTATCTTTTCTTTATTTGCAATAGGTACCCTTATGTTCTCCTTCCAAACAATATTTTCATAACCGAACATCATTCTTGGTTCAACCTTATAAAAGATTATTTTTGTTCCTGAAAAATTTATTGTCGACCTAAACCTTTTTCTTGAGGTCACGACTTCCACGGAAAACGGTATTTGGTCTGTAAGTTTTCTTAGGCTCATTGCGGTCCAGAGCGATAGATAAGAAGGATTTGTTATATGAGCAGCCACTGCCATGGGATCATCCAGGCAGGTATATTTTCCCCTCTCAATGTGCTTTATTCTCCCAGATTTAGCTAGCATATGAAGAAGTTTTTTGGAATAGTTTTTTGGAATTTTTTCATTGTGCATATCGTCCAGTGTGAAAACAGGTTTTCTAAATACATGCTCCAGTGCTTTCTTATATTTTATCACAGGCATGTGTAATAATTTGTTGAATATATATTTAAACATGTAGGTTACCAAAGAAGGTTACTATCATGGTTATAGATTCTATAGAAAGGTGAATGATCTGGCAAGGTTTGTGTACATTGTCTTTACTGGAATTTAAATAGAGACTCCTTCCTAGCTATAAGTTTTTTGTTTTTCAGTACTTGATTGGTAATGTAAAGTAAAATGTCGAATCTTTTCCCAATTCACTTTCAATCTAAATCTTTCCTTTCTTGATTCTCTTCTCCAGTTAGAAACCACATAATACGTAAATACGAATTATAAATTTAAAAAAGCCGGGAAAAATATCGTGATTAAACCAGCTGAACCTTACTTCCAATTGCTTGTCCTGGTAAGTTTCTCTCAAATTTTGCTCTTACTATTCCCCTGTTTCCGTGTAGGCCTATAACTTCACCTTTAATTTCTTTTCCGCCTGGTGTTTTCCAAACAAGTTTTTTTCCTAGTAAAGACTGGGCTTTATTTTTCGAAGTAACATTATTAACTTCAAGCAAAAGCTGGTTAACATTCTGTGTATGCCTTCCTGTTCTGTAACCTAAAATCTGTGCTTCCATAACAATCTTCTATAACTCCAAGTTTTTTAAATCTATGTATGCCTACTTCCCAGACACATCCAAACAGTTATAAGACATAATATAGTTCAATAATATATAATTCAACATGTGATTACATGAAAAATATAACAACTGCTTTTTTGATTTTTCTTCTAATATTCCCAATTACTTTTGGTTTGAGCAAACCCTATTTGCAAAAATATGTTAATGACTTTGCTGGTGTTCTTGATGCTGAGTGTAACGCTAAAGTCAATGATCTTGCATCTCGAATTGAACAAAATTCAACAGCAGAAATTGCAGTTGTAACAATGAATAGCTTGTGTGATGATAGTGGTTGTGAAGATTTAGAGCAATATGCTAATGGATTGTTTAGAGAAAATGGGATCGGGAAAAAAGATGGAGATAATGGTTTACTTATATTGGTTTTCATTCAAGATAGAAAATATAGGATAGAGGTTGGGTATGGCTTGGAAGGAGATATCCCTGATATCGTGTCGCATCAAGTTGCAGAAAAATATATGGTTCCTGAATTTAAGAAAGGGAATTATTGTGATGGATTGTATAATGCTGTTTATCAATATGGCGAGTATATTCAAGATCCTAGTAAAATAAAAGAAAAAATTACAGAAAAGGACAACTCAAAGTTAGGAATATTATTTCTAATAGCATTTTTTTCTATATTTTTCGTTATTTTCCTTTTCCCACTATATAATTTATTTAAATCGAATATTAAACCAGATAAAAAATCGAAGTTATCATTTCTTCCTGTCATTATTTCATTTCTTGTTTTTATTGAATTTATTTCAATAATAGCTGTTTTAATTTTTCAAGCTGTAAATTTAGTCTCTGATGGTTTTGATATATTTATTGTTTCTGTTCTAATTCTGATTATTTTAGTTATTATTCTTATCGTAAAATATGGGAAAAAAAGTGGATCAAGTTGGTATTCAGGCGGTGGATGGAGTTCTGGTGGTGGGTCAAGCGGAGGTGGAGGATTTGGCGGCGGCAGTTCTGGTGGTGGAGGATCTAGCGGTGGATGGTAAACTTTAAATTATGTAGACAATAATATTGTAAGATATGAGTAAGAAAAATTTTTTATCGACAACTACCATTATTTTAATTGCTGTAGTTGCTCTAGTTTTGTTTGGAGTGCTATTTCTATGGTCATCTTATAATAACCTAGTCACTAAAGAATTACATGTTGAGAACAAATGGGCTGATGTTCAAGTTCAATATCAAAGACGTATTGATCTCATACCCAATTTGGTTAATACAGTAAAGGGGTATGCACAGTTTGAAAAATCAACATTAACAGAAATAACACAATTGAGAACTCAATGGATGGGTGCAAAGACTGTAGGTGATAAGATAAATGTTGGTACTCAGCTAGATTCGGCAATATCAAGATTGCTTGTGACATTTGAAAATTATCCTGAATTAAAAACTGTTGAACCAGTTAACAATTTAATGGTCCAGTTAGAAGGTACTGAAAATAGGATTTCTGTTTCAAGAAGAGATTATAATGATGCTGTAAGGGAATATAATACTGCTTTGAGAGTGGTCCCTACAAATTTAATTGCAAATATGTTTGGGTTTGAAAAGAAACTTTTCTTTGAGGCACAAGCTGGAGCTGAAAAGCCACCGATTGTTGATATAACAATTTAGTTTTTCTTTTCTTTGTCTTTCAAAACTTTAGATAAATCTTTAATCATGTTCCTGACGAATTCTCTCATTTTGTAAACTTCCTTCTCATCAACTTTATCTGCCTTCTGACTCTCTATCAGACCTTTCATAACTTCTATTTTCTGCCATATGTCCCAATAATAATCTTCAATCATATGTGAATCTATCAATTCTTTTTTGAATATTTCTGGAATTTTCTTTTCATCTTCAGGTAATTTGTTCAATGTTTGCAAAGATGATGTCGCTGCCTTGTACATAACTTCATGAGTTCTCTCCAAAACTTTTTCCTTCTTTTGTTGTTCTAGAACTGACAATAATTTGAACATCACATTAATGAATTCATCAGATTTTTGTATCCATTCATCGACAAATGTTCCAGAGACGTCCATCAACTCTTTGTGTTCTATTTTCTTTCTTATTTCAATCATTTCTCTTAGCCACTCTGCATATTTAGGATCTAGGATACCAGGCCTTACCATGTATTTAATGACTTCATCGTAAGCCTTGCTAGGGACCGGCGGTTCTAATCCCATGAACATTAAAATTGCTTGAGCTGTGTTTAGCATAGCATAATAGCAATCTTCAGCCAGCATTAGCAGCTTAACTGTTTTTGCCCTCATCAATTTTTTAGGTGCACCCTCCATGTAGCTTTCTATAGCTTCTCTAGTTGCGGGTATTCTTCCTGCTTCAAGCAGTCTTTTGAATGGTGTGAAGAAACCTGTGTCATACAAGGCTTTGCCTTCTTTTATGAAGTTGTAGATAATTGGATGACCGATTCTTGCATAATCCATAAATTCTGTTAATGTGTAGCTGGGTTGAATAGAAATTGATTTTGATAATACTTTTGCCATTTTGTCCAAGTCCTCATCTATTTTGACTTTCTTATCAAATGGGAGATCATTTTCAGTGTCATCTAGTATAACAAAAAGATCAATATCGGATTTACTTTTGAACTCACCTCTGGCAACAGAACCCATAACAACAATAGCTTTAACCATTGCACCGTATTTGTCAAGAATTTGTTTCTTTACAGTTTCAACTTTTTCATTGATTTCTTTTTCAGATAAAGGCTTCTCTTTTTTTTCAGCTTCCTTTTTTTCTTTTACCATTAAATCAAACCACCGTAATCATAATCCTGCAATTCTTTCGGCAATAGTTTTTTCATCCTTTCAATTAAATCGACTGCCAAAGACATGGCTTTTTGAAGATGCTGAACTTCAACTTTCTTTATTTTTTCATGATCAATATCTTTCCACAATTGATTTAGCTCTTCAAATTTTTCAATAAAAATTTTCTCAAGCTTTTTCTCGCTAACTAGTTTATTTAGCAAGTCTGACATGTGTCTAGGATCAGGTGTTTCTTGATAATAATGCATGATGACGGACTGGCAGGCATCGGTGGCTGCATAACGTAAATCAAAGATCATAGCTTTCATTCCAGCTTCAACTCGTTTTATAATAGCTTCAGCGGATTTTGTTTTAAGTCCTACTGTTTCTTCACTTGGTGGAAGTAAGCCTGCTTTTAACATTCTTTGAACTGGTTTGATAAAACCTGTATCGTAGATTACAAGGCCAATACGAAGATAGTTAAATAGCTCGGGAGAGCCACGTTTCATCCAGCCCCAGAATTCTGTTAAGCTGGTTATTTGAACATGTAGTCCTTTCATATCTTGCTGGGTTAAGAGTTGGATTTGAGCACGTATTCTGTTAATATCTTCGGTGCTTTTAGTTGCTGTATCATCGACTACAACCCATAGATCCACGTCGGATGTAGCTTTCATTTCACCTCTAGCTGCTGAGCCAAAGATTAGAACTGATTTTATCAGATCGCCGTGAGATTTTTTTATTCTGTTTGTGAAATCGATAACTTTAGCATAAAATTCCTTCTTCGTTATATCCTGTTCTTCTGTGCTCTTTAAGTCTGATTTTTTAGGTAGAAATGGTCTTTCCAATTCTTTTGCAAGCTTGTCTATTGTCATGGATATACATTCCCCTTACTGTATATAAAATTAACTACTGTTTGATGATTATAGTTAATTTTCTTTGTATGTAATATAAAAATAGAATTAGGTTAATAAAAAGTTGGTATAGTTTACTGAGATTATGCCGATGTTCTTACTGCCATATATTGAGCAACAGTTTCATAACGTTCTTCGCTGTGTTCCAGTACTCGACGAATATATGATAAGGTATAAAGAGCTGGTAATTCCGGATCAACGTACATATTAAGAAAACGATCAAATCCGTTACCTGTTTGTGAACGAAAAGCGTCACTCAGTTCCAAGAAATTATTGCCGGAAATAATAACCTTTCTGGTTCCATCTAAGTACACATCCCAAAATCCCATAATAATAATTTGATAGATAAAGTTAAATTTCTTTTGAGATTATCTCAACTCTTCCTTCAACCAATCTTCTGGCCTCTTTCCTGCCTTTAATGCTGCTGTGCTCAATAAAGTGTGTTCTTCTTCTGGCTGTCTTAGCATACCTTTCAATGGTTCAAAGGCATGTTGGAATACAGCAATTTTTTGCCTGCCATAATCTCTTGTACCTTCCGATATTGCAAAGAATGTTTCTGGTAAATTGTTTGGTTCTATGTCTTTTTCCAAATTTTCAGCTATTGCTCTTAGTGCGATTATACTGCCTTTGAAGGGGTCGTCACCTCCACCTCTTTCGAAAAGTAAATATACCAACTCGTCTTTGCCAAGCCCTGTCTTTCTTAATTCCCATAGCAATTGATAAATAATTATTCTGTCTGCTATTTCTATCGGTTTGTGCGCATGCAACGGAGTAGGATAGTTAGCGTGGATCATCTTTGTCAAATAACCAACATCGCTAAATGTTTGGACCATTTCCCGCATCTCAACAAGCGGGTCAACACCCTGCATAGCCAATTGTTCGAAGTCGAAAATAAGATTTAGTTTATTCCAATATGGCTTACCTTCATTTTTCATTACTTCCCTTGTAGCCTTAATTGCAATATAAATTTGTCTAGGTCTCCACAAAAGATATCTACCAGCAACAGAAGGATCTCTTGCGTCAGGATTTTCAAAACCAATTATTATGTCGTTAATATATTTTTTGAATTTTTCGAACTCCTCTTTTCTTTTTTGCGGAGAAAGCTCATATATAAATTTCAAATTATCTTCCAGTTCTTTTGGTAATTCATTTCTTAACCATTCAAAGGCTTTTTTAACAATACCTTGAAGAAATTTTGCAGCAACAGCACCGTAAAAAAATTCTTTAAAAAAATAGTCTTCATGATCAAATGCATTATCTATTGCTGTGTTAAGCCATTGGGGATCTGCTGTGGGATTGTCAAAGTTATATCTATAAGGGTCGTCTCTTAATTTACTCATGTATGGCTCTGTTTTAGTCATCATATCCCATATCAAATCATTTTCTAACCACATCCAATGTAATATTATTTTATAGGCAAGCACATAGGAACCAACACGTCCAGAAGAAATTTCTGCATACCATTTTTGCCCGCTATCTAAAAATTGCCTTAACAATGGTTTCAATAACTGGTCCTTCAATTGCTGTTCTATTTGTCCTACTAGTTCGGAGGTTACTTGTTCTCCTGCTCTTTCTCTTCTCTTTATTTCAGTATCCAATGCTCGTCGAACTCTTTCTGTAGCTATATGGCCATAAATTGCAATCGCAATCTCAGATTTTTCAGGATCGTATTCATTTTCAACTAACCAGTCCTTCATCTTTTGGGACGAAGTAACTGCAGCTCTAATAGGATTTCCTTCCCAGTCACACATAGAAATTTCTAGTCTTCTTCCGGCAAACGTAATCATTTCAAGCCACTCATTCAATGAAGAGTGAAAATTCACCAACCCGCAACCACCAAATATCGCAGATTTCAATGACCCTTTTATGTGTTCATATGCTTCGTACCAAACAACTCTATCTGGAATGCCAATAGGCACTTGCAAGCTTCCATGCAGAGTTAAATCCACGCTCTGATGTTCAGCGATTCTTCTTATTTCGAAACCTTCACTGAAATTGATTTCGTTAAAAATATCTGAAGCGATATCGATAGCGCTAACACCTCGAGTAAGGATATAACCTACTTTCTTTTCCAGTGTCTGTATTTGTGGGTCAGCAGCCACTTTGTATAAACCAGTAGATGCGGATACTTTAAAACCGCCCTTGTTGTTCTGTTTTTTTGCATTATTGTTATTAACTGTTTGCCGCACCGTTTCATTAGGAAATATTTTTGCCAAGAAATCCATTAGAGCCATACTCTCACCTCAGCTCCTGGGACGCCTGACGCTTTTTTGAGATATTCGCTTATTGTGATATGGGCTATACCTGGGCCAAGCTGCATCATTTTTGTCATTCTCTCAAACATAAATTTTTCATAAGTGCCTGCATGAGCAAATCTCATGTCTATACCAAATTTGCTTAAGAAGTCGGAAATATTTCTACTAAATTCCTTTGTCTTTTTTTTGAATTCCTCAAACTCCTCAGATGTTTTTGGTTTTTCTTCTTTAGGTCCTTCATATTCTTTTTCAAATTCTGGAAATTCCTCTTTTACAAGACTACTTAAATCGTCTACATCAAAAAGTTTTTTTCCTTCACCTTCTGGAATTATTTGTTCGCCCAATAAGAGTGCAGTTTCTCTAGCTGCTACCTTCTTCTTGGCTTCGATCTCTAGTAATCTTCCTATCAAAATATTCTGAGACATGTTGAAAGTTTTCAACGGTTCTATCCATATATCTTCTAATGTTGTACCATCTGGTAGCTTAAGAATAGTTCTGTCTATTGCCATTAAAACAAAAATAAAATAGGGGCTGAATGGCCATTTTATTCCCGCTTTTATGCCAGCAGGTCTTTCAGGTGTTCCAAATCTTTTACTTAAATTATTTATTACATTCAGTACATCCTGCATAGAAATCTTCAACTCGTATTCTTTCTCTATCTGTGCAATGATTACTCTAACAACATCATCCATTATCGGGACTGCTGGGAGTCTTGGTACGTCTGATGGTGGTCTTTCTTTATTTGCTTTAGAAATATTTTTTATTTCATCCAGTTCTTCTTTTGAAAATCCTGCTTCTTTCATTGTAACTCTGTCGTAACTTTCTCTAGGAATTTTGAATACTTCTGGAACGACAAAAGGTCTCCACGCCCAAACTTCTGTATGATCAACTGATACTGCTTGGGCATCAAAACGTAAGGGGGCAACATGGGTCATATATGTTCCTGTCTTTATTGTTCTGTGTCGATATAACAACGGTTTCATTTGTTCTCTGTATTGTCTGATTGAATGCTCTCTAGCCTTCATCAATCCAAGCAATCTTTCATATCTTCCTTTGACTGTATCAAAAAATAATGATTTCCATTCATTGTATAGCTTGTTTTTAGTTACAAGTATTACTGCTTCAGCTCGTGAAACTTTTAATCGGTCTATTATAGATTCTACTTTTATTTCTTCATCTGTAAGTTCCATAAAATCACTGATTATGGTTGGCCATCTGGGGGTGATTGTTTTCAATGCTATACCTTCACCAGCATGGGCATCAACATAATCTATGAAAAGGGCACGCAAGACGTGGTTTGCTTCTCTTAATTTCCTTTCAATGTTAGCTGCGTCTTCTGGTTTTTTGGTTTTTTCCAATTCTTTTTCAAGCTGCTTGATTATTTTGAAATATTGAAGATATTGTTTGTATTTTCTTGCGTCGTGAGCTAAAAGTTCGAAATCGGTAATGGCATTTGAAATACTTGCAAGGCCTGCCTTAATTTCTTCTTCCATCTTTCTCTTTTCCTCAATTGTTTTTTGATAGTATTCTGTAAATACTGGCGAAACTTCTAGCCACTCATCAACTTTTGCTGAATCATATCCCCACTTACCTAATTGAAATAGAATGCCGTAAATTATGCCGGTGCCACCACCTATTTTGAAGGTTAAATCAAGCAGTTCTTCTGCTTCAAAAGGAGCGGCATTTATACCTTCGCCTGGCCTCATTAATAATCTAAATTTTTTGCCTTTGTAAGTACCTTCCTTTACCTCATATGTGGGTGGAAGAAATTTACCAAAAGAGCTAACAGGTTCTCTAACTGGTGGAAATGGACCTACAGGATATTCAACCATACAATAAATTATGTATTAGTGTCTCATATAGCTTTATAGTGAAAGAAGGAATAGACCGATGCCGAGAGATACTATGCCTATGACAATACCTAAACTTGTCATTGCTATATCTGGCTGATGGGCATATGGAAAGAAGATTATCATGGCTAGACCAAAAAGTATCATACCGACGCCAGCTAGCTTCAATAAAACCATTTTCTCATCTATAATTTAACAATTGTAATGTAAATATTTTTCCTTGATACAATTTAAATAACTTAGCACTATTATAATTACATGAATATTCAGTATAGAATTTATTCAATAGGCAAAGGCGAGTGGTATACTACATGTATTACTCATCCTCAATTAAATGAATTGGGTTATGGGGTTGCACATAGAGGTACATTGAAATATCTCAGAGAATTGGGCTACGATTTATCTGATATTGTGACTGACGGTGATCATATTACTAGAACACCAGTCGCAGAAAAAGAGGGTACAGCAACATTATAATAATGAAAATTACAAAAAGCTCATTAATTTGAGTCCTAAATAAATCAATAGGGAAGATGCTATTACTTCAATCGTAAACGTTTCATAATCTCCTCCCTTTACATACCACAACGCTAGCACTAAATAGGCTCCAATTGTAAAAAGAAAAAGTCCAAAGATTTTATTAATCAGCATATTCAAAATAAATATAGCAAAGGATTAAAAGCTGAGTGTTATGCCGATATTTGCAAGAACAAAGTTAATTATGCAGGATAACTGCTGGGATCCTCAACCTGTTTTGAAATGGGAATATAGAGGTCCAAACCCACATTTGGCTTATACTAAAATAAGGGAGATGTTTAGGACTATTTTTAATGTAAGCGAAACTGAGAGGGTACAAGAAAAGGATTTCGTCTGGGACAGAAAGGGGAAGAGAGAGGATTTTTTTGTCTCATGGGAGATTTCAAAGGATTTAGACAGGTTCTCTTACGCTTATTTCAGGATAAACATGAAGGGATTTGCTGAAGAGACTGATAGTGGTAAGGAAGGTAAACTAAGCATAGAACTGGATGGTTATTTGAGGACAGAATATCCCCAAGATACATTCTGGGAGAGAAGTATATTTTATGAAATTGCAAGGGTGTTCTGGCATAAAGTTCTCTATCAGGAAAAAAGGTTGGAATACGCGGATGTCTGCAGAAGTCTTATGGGCAAATTTCTTAATGAACTGAAAGGGTTCTTTAATCTTTTGCCGAGGGCGATTTAGTGGCACAGTTTATTTTGGAAGATGACTGTTTTACGCCTAACAGAGAAGTTGTTTTGAAATTTAGTGGTCCTAATCCTATAAGGGCCTATAGGGTGTTGAAGGCCAAAATGAGAGAAATATGGGAGGTCGATGCTGTTGCATACTGGGAAAGAGAATTTAGGTGGGATGCCTCAGGAAGCCCTCATGAGTTTGTAGTAAAGTCTTATGTTGACAAAGGTTTAGACAGATTTACAAGACTTTTAGTGGAAATTTTCATTCAAGGATTTCAGCCTGATGACCCATCCCAAGAAGGAACTGTTGAAATTAGAATAACAGGTTACTTGAAAACTGTATTTGGCACATGGATGTTTTTCGACGATGCGAGAAATCCCATTTACAGGGGATTAATGTGGTTATATGCGAAATTTTTCTACCAGAAGCAAAGGCAGTTTTATTTGAATGAATTTTGTTACAATAGAATGGTACAGTTTAAGAAGTATTATCAAGATATGTTCAATATAGCACCACCTCAATTAAGTCCGGTGTGATCGTATGGGATTGTTTTCAATAATAAAAGTCATAATAACATTTCCTTTTAGAATTTTCAGCAGAAAAAAAGAGGGCTTTGAAAATATTCCGTTGCCACCACCGCCAGAATTGCCGCCTTTACCACAACCTGTTAGACAGATGACGCAATCAGAACTACCAAGACAACCAGAACCACAGAGAGAATATTACCAAAGAAATGATGATGTTACCAAAACAAAACTGGATTTAATTATCGCAGAATTGGAGACGTTGAAATCATTGAATCAAAGTTTGAGCGAGAGATTGAAACTGATTGAAAAGAGATTGGAGGAAAAGGAAAGAGGTATTAGATATATTTAGTTTTTATTCTGACAAAAATAGCAATTGATATTATTAACATTGATATAAAACCTAATAATTCGAATTCTGGAAGACTTACTGGCAAACCGCTTTTTAAATCTACATTTGTTGTGAACACACCTGGTTCGTTGTCAGGATCTATTGTGAATTTTATTGTTGCTGACTTTAATTTTCCCAGCGCTACTATTGTTGCGAATGTGCTACCTACTTGGTTTTGACCCAAATTGCTAATCCTATTTGATGGCATTGATACACTTACCAAATGATTAACTTGATTATCATATTCGTCTCTTGCATCAATGACCTGGGGTGTAATTGTATAGCTGTCGATCCCTGGGGTTGACTTCAATATATAGACTTGAACTTGTGCTGGCTCACCAACTGTTACAACTGTAGATCCTTTGGCCCAACTTTCATAGTTTCCTCTTGGTGGTGGTAGGGTTGTAGTAGTAGATAGTGATAGAGAGGTTGTTGGCGGAAGTGTTGTGGATGGGGGTAAAGTGGTTGTAGTTACATTTGGAGAAAGGACAAAAGTAAAATTACCATTAACTGAATCACCGGGATCAAGGGTGTTATCAAGCCATGTCCCATTTCCTGGTGGACCACCATCGTATAAGGCTCCTGTGCTTGGAAAAACTGTTTTGCCGTCGCAATCTGCAGGTATAGCAGGTATTGTCCAGTTTGCTATGATGCTGCTGTTAATTATTATAAGGTTGCTTGATGAAATTCCAGAAATATCAGCTCCTGAATATTCTATTGTACAGATACCGTCAGAGGAATTTGCATCTATTTGGAAGAAATCTGCTATAGTGCAATCTCCTGTATATTGTCCCAGCATAATTATGGATTCGCTTTGTTCACAATCTGGTGAAAGGCCTCCGCTGCAACTTGGTATTATAGTAGCGTTTGTTAAATTGCATGATGGTGGCAAGGTTGTTGTGGTTGTAGGAAGTGTAGTTGTTGGTGGAAGTGTTGTAGTTGTAACAGTAACGTTGGTATATCCTATTGTAACGTCTTGTAAAATAGGTGTAATAGATGCGTTGGTTGTATTAAGAGTAGCTTTCCATTTAATATATCGAGAGTTGTTTGCTGTTAGTGTTTTTGGACTGATGCATGCTATATCGGTCCATGATGAATATGTTACATTATCTATTGAGGTTGAAACTTCTAGACATACATTAGTTAAGCTAGATGTTGATGAAGACCATGAAATGTTTATCCAATCTACAGTTTGGTTTGCATCAAAAATTTGTGAATCTAAATAACCAGAAATTAGATATGGGGCAGTAATATTAGATGAAACAGGATTTGTCCCGCCAATTATATTATCAACATATTCAATTCTTATTCTACCGCCAGCACCAGCACCACCAGCACCACCACTACTACCCCCATTTCCACCAGCTCCACCGCCAGCCGCAGTGATAAAAGAAGAACCTGATGAAATGTTGTTGGCGATCATTAATATTGAACCTCCAGATCCACCACCACCACCACCTTTGTTGCTACCTAGAGAAGCGTTACCATCAGTGCCATTTGCCGTTATATTCCCTTTATTTGTGATATTATTAGCTGAAATAAATATTATTCCACCACCAGGACCTCCAGTTCCAGCATTATTTCGAGGTTCAGCACCTTCACCGCCACCAGAACCCAGATACAATCTGCTTAGTATAGCATCTCCGTAAATTATTCCACCAGAACCACCTGGATTACCAGAACCACCTGGATTACCAGCAACACCTGGATTACCATTAGTACCATTTGCTGCATAACCACCACCTGCACCACCACCTTCAGGATTGCCTCCAGACATTCCACCCCCACCTCCACCTGTGTTGTTTTCTTTTCTATTGCCTCCAGTTCCATTATATGATTCACCTTGTCGACCATGTGAATTACCAACACCACGAGAATTTCCACCCCTATATCCACTATTATAGACGCTTATATTCCCACCAGCACTTATGTTCAAAGTTTCATTAACCCTAAAAGCTATAATTCCTGTAGCAAAACCTGCAGTTCCAGATGGTATAGCATTTAATCCATCCCATTTTGAAGCTGTAAGCACACCGCTTCCATTGATCGTCATATTCCTATAATTTGGAACTCTTTGCACTACAACTCTTTGATTTGCTGCTGTTGTTCCGTCATAAGAATTATTTACAGTAGTAGTGAAATTCATGAATGTGGAATTGACAAAGCTTACAATCAAGAATTCATATCTGCCCACATCAGCAGTATCACCGGATGCACCTTGTAAATTAATTATCAATACCTCATCTCCTGCTGTCATACCATTAGATAGTGTCACTGTAGCATTGAATCTTGTTATATAATTAGAGTTATCAGATGGGGGGTTAACTCTATAAGCAATACCATCTGCATAAGATCTCGATGAACTTATAGTGTTTGCTGTGATATCCTTGGTTGCATTAATAATAATTGAGCCATCGACTCCATTGCCCAAATTAATATTTCTAGACAAGAAAACAAAACCACTGGAATTCGTGGTCGTATTTATTTTAGTGCCAGCATTGAAATCTGATTGAGATGTTTGAGTCCATTCAGAATATGCAATGCCAACAGCGATTACAATAAAGAGATGTGAAAGAAGGGTGATTGAAAGAAGGCGTGTTTTTTTCCAAGCCATCATCTTCTCCTTTTGTTGTTGATTAAGGCATAAGCGGATGCAGAAAATAATGCTAATATTATTATCGAGATATTACTAAATTCAGGCAAGCTGAATGGCAGATATCCTTCTATAATTGTTATATTTGCAGTCTTCCATTTTGTCGCATCGCTAGCAGGTGTAGCGTTTACCATTAATATTCCATTGGCATTTGATGACAGCAGTGTAACTTTAGGAAATACAGCGTTAACTTGACCTATACCAACCGACATTGAGTAGGCATTGTTTGTCTCAACGAGAATCAAGTTGGGATTGTCAGATATTAGTGTATACTTTAAATCGTAACTGTCCGGATATGAGCCACCGTTTCTTATTGTTACAATTATGTCTGTTTTTTTACCCACTTCAAATGTTGATGGTCCAGAGACTGTCAATGTGAATGCATAGCAGCTGCCTAGAGTCCAATATTCATTCGAAGTTCCTATCGCACAACAAACACCGTCTGAGTAGCATCTTCTCTGATCGGTATTGGGGGCTTTGCAACAGCAAGGCGATGATGGGGAACAAGATGGTGACTGTGCCACTACAAAACTAAGATTCACTAATAAAATGGATAATAGCGCTAATACCAAAATTTTCTTCATAAACACACCATTGGTTTTATAGCAAAGCTTCTGCAGATCTCTGCTTTGAATAGTTCATACTTATATTCTTTTTTGAATTCTTCTTCATTTATTATTATCAGAGGCGCACCATATACTTGATATTTCTCTCTCAACTGTTTCACTGCTTCGGAATCTGGGGGGTCGTTCACATACAAGCTGACGTTAATTTTTTGCACTTCAACCCTTTCCTTGAAATCATTTTTTGTTTTTTCTATTAATTTGTCTGTCAAATAGTTGACGATGCACTTTTCATTTGTGAAATAGATTATCTTAATTTTTTGATCCTTGTAGCTGAAATAAAATGCGAGGGTGGAGGCAATTATAATAAAAATGACAAAAAAAATAATTGGTTTTTTCATAAGATCATTTTCCAGTTATACTTAACTTACAATTTTGGTTTTTTCAGTAAAACAAATGCAACAACACCAACAAGAATCAATATTATTACGGCGGTTAGTTGTTGCTGATATTGGGTAAGGATAGACTGAGGTGAGGTTTTTTCTTCCACTTTTACTGTTTCTGCAACATTAAGAGATACAGTGTTTTTCGCATTCTGCGCTGTTCTAACTTCAACTGTGTGCTGACCTGCATGAAGATTAAGCAATACTTCTATCCCCTGTTTTGGTGCTAGAGCTGCATTCAATTGCTTTGATAACTTGCCGTCAACATATAATGAAATGTTTGTCAATAGCACATCGCCTGTGTTATGTATTGAAAATACTGCCTGTTTTTGAATCTCTCCATAACCGATGTGGCCGATCTCTATTGCGGCTTTTTGTGCATATGCCAAAGAAAATAAAAATGTTACTAAAACCAGTGTCATTAAAATTTTTTTCATTTTATCACCCTATTGGACATGTAAACCATGTATGAGAGGCAAAACTTGCACCTTCGCAGATTTGCCTGACATTACCGGCTTGTTCTGCATCAGCTGTGAAACAGTAGTTGTCCCAGTTTGATGAGCATGGAACAGCATCATTGGTTGGATCATGATCGTCTTGACAAAAGTCGTAATATTTGCAGCCTGTCATTTCTTGTCGGAAATCAAAACAAGTGAAAGGTATTCCTGTTTTTTGTCCTGTTGTGTCGCAGTATTCATATGTTGCGCAATCGTCATCGGATGTACAAATGGTTCCACTTCCAGGTTCTGTTTCTATCCACTGACCATTGCTTCCTACAACGCATAGCTCATCGAATCCATCATAATCCACATCCATCAATGTTCCTTGACCATAACAGTTGCCGTTGTAGACGCAGCTGTTGTCAGCAGAACAGCATGCAACATCAGTATTGTTTGATATACAGGAATAATAAGTAGTTCCATTTCTGTACTCGTATGGTGGCTGGTGAGTAAATAACCTATTCCAGTCGGTTGCTGTGTATGATTTACATATTCTTACATAAGCGAATTCGTTTGCTTGGCATGTTGGGACACATGTATTCACTCCACAAATATCTGCTTGATTGCATGTTGTATCGTTAAATGAGTAATCACATACGCCTCCCAAACATGTTCCGGTTTCATTAAATATTCTCAAAGTTTTGGCGTCATTACAAGTTGGTGATGGCGGGATGTTGCATATTGGTCCTGCTACGCAAACGCCGTTGCCATTGCAGATATCATTTGTTGTACATGAATTCCCATCTTCGCACGCCATTCCCACTGTCTTGTTTCTTTCTGAACCTGTATCAACCCATCTCAGATTGGTAACGACATAATTGCATGTGTTTACATTGCATCTATAATCACGAAATTCCTCTTGTATCTGTTCCTTTTCAGTACATTCGCTCGTGTCCACCCAAATAGTATTAGTAGTATTATACCAGTTGTCCTGTAGGTTGCAGTTTGTGCATGTGTTTGTGCCACAGCTAGTGTCAGTGCCGAAACATATTGCTATATGTATACAAAAGCCGGCAGAGCAGTTATCAATAGTTGATGAATTTCCGTCGTCTGTGCATACAGTGCCGTCCGGTTTGTTTCTCCAGATACCCGTGTTGACCCAATTAGTACTTGTGACAGAATAGGTACAGGAATTTGAGGAACAGAAATAATTGCGAAGTTCTTCCTTTCTTTGCTCTACCTCACGGCATTCGTTGCTTGGGTCAGTAACCCACTGATTCTGGAATAATGGTTTTGTGAAATTCACAAAATCAACTCTGCACTGGCTTGAACCGCCTCTTGTACATTTTATTGTCAGAACATCATTCGGATTTATTGCGATGCCTGCTATTCTTCGGATAAACCAATTGTTTGTACCTTGGCTTGCTGTCCAGCTGTCGATTACAATATTATTTAGCAGAACTGTGTAATTGTCATTGCCAACAGATTCTGGGACATGGGTGATGTTTATTTCATATGTTCCGCTTTCCATAGCAAGGGTTGTTCTCGCTTCTCCTGATGTTCCACTGCTTACACGTATACATCTCCCACCAGAAGGACTGCTTGCCAGGCAAATAGATGTGCTAGCAAAGCCTGAAACTATAGTGAAGGATTCTGCCTCTATTTTTGTTTGATTCAAACCATACAAGCCATCTTTTGTGTTGCAGTCTTGACAGTCAGGATAAGTTCCACAGTTAGAGTCTGTGCTGTGACAAACATATTGATGACTTGCGCCGGCATATTTGCCGTTAGAAAATGGATTGATGCCTATTGAGAAAAGCAACATATACATGAATATTAGGAGAAATACTACGAAAAGGGATATTTTTATTGTATCTTCTGTTATGCGCGGAAGTTTTATTTCTATATAACGCTGCTTTTTGGGAGGAACAGGATTTTTACGTTTAGCCATTACTTTAATTTTGATTTCAGGTTTTAAAAGTTTTAAAAAATATTATTTTCTGCTTATTCTTCGTTGAAAGAGATTTTTATTTTCTGATGAGAAATTTGTTTTATGAAGGTTTCGTATGTTTTGATAATACTGTTTGTTACAATAGCATTGTTCTTGGTAAAAGGTGTTTTTGGCTTTCTTTTTGTGAGAAATTTTGCAGGGATGGATTTGGTTGGAAATTATGCGTTCACTTGGCTGATGCATACGCTGTTGGCAGAAGGAAGGATAACAGGATGGACAAATGTATGGTTTGCTGGTATGCCTGCATTCAGATTTTATCCACCGTTGTTTTTTATAATCACAGCAGGATTGAATTATCTGACATTTGGATTGTTGAGCTTGAGCATGGCCTATAAGATTGTCGTGTTTTCTTCACTGTTTTTCTTTCCTTTAGTTGTCTATTTTTCTTTCAGAAGAATGGGATTCAAGGGTGATGAAAGTTTTTTTATATCTTTGTGGTCGCTGGCATTTCTATTTCTTAATGGAATTTACAGCGGGATAAATCAAACGCTGAATTTTGGCCTTGTTGCACAGATGTTTGCGTTAAATCTGTATTTTGTTTTTTTGGGCGAAATGTTTCATTTGCGCAATTTGAATAATTTCAAATGGGAATATTATTTACTACCATCTCTTTTATTATCCTTAACTATACTATCGCATTTTTATGTGGGTATATTAGCTGTTATCTCTTTGCTTGTTATTGCCTTGATATCGTTTTCTTTGAAACAAATTAAATTGGTATCTACTGTCACGTTAATCGGGTTTCTGCTTTCATCTTTTTGGTGGCTACCTGTTTTATCAAGGATGTATTTAGTTCCCACATTTTATTGGAACCCTGTAAATATTGGAAACTATTCACTATTATTTATGTTTTTCTCATTGTTTTTCTTTGTTAAATTAAAATTCAGCGAAAAAACAAAGGTTTTTTTCGTATTGCTATTTTTTCTTTTACTTTTTTTAGGTATTAAAGGTCTTCCATTTAAACAGTTGCAATATGACAGATTTTTTTCTTTGTTATTTGTATGTGGGTTCGTTCTTGCAGGTGTTGGATCTTATAATTTCTTGAAATATTTTAAAATAAGAGACGCGAAAGTAAAATACGTTTTATTTTCATCGCTCATTTTATTAATAATTTTTTTGCAACCTTTGACCAAATCGTGGGAAAGTGATTTAGAAATAAACAGTTTGTTACAATGGCTGAAAAATAACTCAGATAGCCAAAGAATATTAGTTGAAAGTGATGCCGCCTTACTTAAAGATTATGAAGTTTTAGATTCTGTCATACCAATTGAAACTGGAAACCCTGTTATGAATAATATACACGTTGATTCGTTAAATGGACCTTATTTGCTTGCCTTAACAAATTCTATATCTACAAAATCTACACCTAATCCTTTATGCAGTATTTGCCAATTTAAAATAACTGACAATGATCTAATTAAAAATCATTTAACCAGATTTGCAATAAAATATGTCATATCATCTAATGATAACACAAAAACGAAATTAGAAGAATTTTTGCAGAAGAGATATGAAGATGATAAGTTTACAGTTTTTGAAAATTCAGAAGCGCATGAGTATTATGAGGTTTTGCAGTATAAACCAGTTCTTGTAATAACCGATTATAATAAAGGTAAATATTCGTGGAAGAACTTCACAAATGCCGTATTTTTGGAAAAGGATTTGGTTGATGTGACATTTGTGTATAGTTCTGATATGGTTGAAGGCGATTTCAGTGCAGTAATTCTGCTGAAAAATATTGATATAAAAACGCAATTGCCTATTTATAGGCCTACACACAACATGGCGGAGCTTGTTGAAGAGTTGAAGAAGATAAAGCTTGAAAAACATCTTGAAAAGGCAAAAGTGACTGATTTTGAGTTTAGTGATAATAAAATTAGTTTTTTTGTTGATTCAAAGGAAAAAGTTCCTGTATTAATCAAGTTCACTTATTTCCCATTTTGGAAGTCACATGAAAAGGTATACTTAGCTAATCCATTTCTAATGTTAGTTTTTGCAAAAGGAGAAGTTATTTTAGAATATAATTAAACCATAAATTAATTCGTTTTTATATAATGGTTATGAGAATTGGTCTTATCACGCATACTTTTGCTCCTGAATTCATGGGCGGCCGTGAAAATCATGTAAAAGCTATGGCAGAGCATCTATCTAAAAAGCATGATGTGTCTGTGTTTACAGGTAGTAGAACAAAAAAGGTTACTTTAGAAGATCGGGGTGACTATAAAGTTTACAAAATACCATTAATATCTCTACGTTTACCTGATAAAGAAATATATAGAATAATTCCAAAATTTTTTGAAACCCTTAAAAAAGAAAATTTAGATTTAATTCATGCGCATGAATATGGACATTTTTCTACTGATGCTGCAACGATTTTTTCTATTAAAAGAAATATACCTCTGGTGTTATCAATACATGGCCATTATTTTAGACATCCTTTTTTGAGAGTAATGAAAAAAGTTTATGATAATACATTTGGTTATAAAGTAATAAAAGCTTCTAAGAAAATTATTTGTGTATCAGGGTTACAGAAAGAAGAAATAATAAAATCTTTCAATTACCTTAACATAGAAAAAAAGATTATTATTATAGAAAGTGCGATAGATGTCAGACAAACAGAAAATATCAAAAATAGCGAAAAAATAGTGTTGGGTTTAGGAAGACTTGTCTTCAGAAAAGGATTTCACACACTTATTGAAGCATCGAAATATATCGATGGGGCTAAAATCGTAATAGCTGGTCCTGATGGAGGAGAAAAAAATAAATTAGAATTACTGATCAGAGAAAATAGTTTGGGTCAGAAAGTTAAATTGATTAACGCTGTATTTGGAAAGTCAAAAGATGAATTAATAGGTAAATGTAGCGTCTACGCAATGCCCTCATTATATGAAGGCGTACCAATAACGTTGTTAGAAGCAATGATGCATGGTAAGCCTGTTGTTTGCACAAATCTATCTGGATTGAGAAATGTCATAAGCGATGGTATTAATGGTTTACTAGTAGAACCCGAAAATCCAAAAATGTTAGGAGAAAAAATCAATTTATTACTAGAAAATAAAAATTTGTCAGAAGAAATTGGAAGAAGAAATAAATTTGATGTATTGAAATATGATTGGAAAGAAGTTATTAAAAAAATCGATGATATTTATCAAGAGGTAACTTCATGAAAAAATATGCAAACCTATTGTATAAAATAATGAAAAACAAGTTTGCTATGAAAGGTGTTGGAAAGCCAGAAATATACAAACTTGATCATGCCATTACTTTGCGATGTAATGCAAGATGTACTTATTGCGAAATATGGAAAAACAAAGAAGTAGAATTAATGCAACTTTCTGATTATGAGAAATTGTTTGGAGAGATAAATTTATCATGGCTTCATTTGACTGGAGGTGAACCGTTCTTGAGGCAAGATTATCATCAAATTGTCGAATTAGCTGATGAGATGATGGATAATTTGATCATTGTTGATTCACCAACAAATGCCACTTTTAAGGATAGTATAGTAAAACAGTGTGAGATAATTCTCAAAAAAATAAATTGTCAGTTTGAAATTGGTATAAGTATAGATGGTGTGGAGGCCTTGCATAATAGACTGAGAGGATTAGCGAGTGGTTGGCAAAATTGCTTGGAAACATATGAAAAACTAAAGAAATTGTCAAATGAGTATGAAAATTTCGGTGTTCATATAAACCATATTATCATGCCTGAAAATATAACGGGTTTTGATGAGTTTGTTGCGACTTTAATCAAGAGGGGCATATCTTTGACAGATATTTCAATAGATGTCGCAAGGAATAGTCCATACTTTAAAAATGAGCATGTAAAAATTGATTTCACAAAAGAGAGAATCATTGAAAGACTGGAAAAAATAATTGATGAGTATGGAAATAAGCCCAGAAGATCAATTAGAGAAAGACTACGGCTTGCTTACTTGAAGGAAATGATAAACTTTCTCAACGGGAAGAAGACTGTAATCTGTTCTTCTGGATGGGCATCATATTACTTGGATGCTTATGGAAGTCTTTTCCCGTGCGGGATGATGAAGATCCCTATAGGAAATGTTAGAGAGAGAAATATTAAGGAGTTGTTAGATTCAGAATTTATGAAAAAATGGAGAGAAAAATATTACAAGTGTCAAATTTGCTGGTCGGGTTGTGAGGGCATTACATCATTGATACAAGGTACACCAATAAGTATTATTAAATAATCTGTTTATTTACTAATAATAAAATTGTTTAAAATCAAGTAATCCATATACGTTTTGTTGAAAGTGTTATATGCATCTTGAGGTGTACAAACTATCGGTTCACCTTTGATATTAAAAGATGTGTTTAGAATCAATGGAATGCTTGATATTTTTTCAAATTCTTTAATTAAATTATAATAGATTGGATTTTGATTTCTGTTAACTGTCTGTAATCTGCAGGTACCATCTACATGTGTAACAGCGGGGATCAGTTTCTTTTTATTATTTTTGACCTTAAATACTGTTATCATGAACGGTTCTTCATAAGTCATATCAAAATATTCTTTTGTTTTCTCTTCTAACACAGAAGCAGCGAACGGTCTGAACGGTTCTCGATGCTTAACTTTCTTGTTTAATATATCTTTCATCTTAGGGTTTGTTGGATTAACTATAATCGATCTATTACCTAAAGCTCTTGGACCCCATTCCATTCTCCCCTGAAACCACCCTATTATTTTGTCTTCAGCAATTAGTAGAGCCACTTGTTTAACAAGATTTCTTTTGGACAAAATTTCATATTTAATCCTGTTTTTCTTCAAGAATTGCTCAATTTCTTTATTTGAGAATGAGAGTCCAAAGTAAGAGTTTTCCATTACAAAATTTCTCCTATGTCCTAAAATTTGATTATAAATGAAATATGCGACACCCAGAGCACCTCCTGCATCCGTTGCTGCTGGTTGGACAAAAATTCTTTTGAAAGGTGTTTCTTTTCTTAATTTTCCGTTACACACACTATTTAAGCCGACACCACCCGCTATGCATAGATTGTCCATTTTTGTTATTTCATGCAGATGATTAGCCATTTTTATCATAACTTCTTCTGTTATTTTCTGAAGGCTTGAAGCAATATCCTGATGCCTCGTTGTTATCTCTTCATTTGGTTGCCTTGATGATCCTAGTAATTTTTCCATTTCTTTGCTCCACATTTTTTGCTTGGCTCTATAACTGAAATATTTCATATCTAATTTGAAACTGCCGTCAGGTTTAATATCTATCATCTTTCTGAATTTTTTGTAGTATTTTGGTTTTCCGTAAGAGGCTAGAGCCATTACTTTGTATTCATCATCATTAATCTTGAAACCTAGAAAAGCAGTCAAAGTACTGTAAAACAATCCTAAAGAATCAGGGAAGTTTATTTCTTTCAATGATGTTATTTTGTTATCTCTTCCCACATAAAGTCCTGTACTTTTCCATTCACCAATACCATCGACTGTCAGTATAGCAGCCTCTTTGAATGGGGAGACGAAAAATGCGCTCGCTGCATGTGAAGTGTGATGATCTACAAAAATAACATCTTTCTTGAAGCCAACTTTGTTTTTAATTATTGATTTTATCCTTAGTTTTTCATTAAGCCATGAAGGAATTGCGCTGTAGAAAAATAAGAAGGATAGAGGAAAGGTTTCTGTGAAAGTCTGCAATATTCTATCGAATTTGAGAAAGGGTTTTTCGTAAAAACCCACATAATCTACTTGCTTTATTGATATTTTTTCTTTCTTCAGGCATTGTTCTATTGCCTTAAAAGGAAAGCCATTATAATGCTTTATTCTGTTCAATCTCTCCTCTTCGATGGCTGCTACAATTTCTCCATCTTTTATTAAACAGGCTGCTGAATCATGATAAAATCCTGAAATACCTAAAATATACAAATGCTCACCTAATATTGATCAAAATACTTTTCTTTTTCCTTCGGCAAGGGTTTAGATTCTAGCCAAAAGGTCTTAGTTTGTTTTTTCTCTTTCTTTGTAAGTCTCCATAAGATGTTAGATAAACTAATACCGAAAAAGTAAATTATCAAACAGAAAAGGAAGTTGCTGATATTGATAGAAATTTTTAATAATTTTTTATAAGTCCTGACTAATTTTTCTTTCATGATCATAAAGTCGCCTAGATCAGGGGGTAAATGAAAACTGGTACTGGTGATGAGCTAGTTAATATTATTAACAGCCCAATTATGATTAATAGGAGTAAAACAGGAATTAACCACCATTTTTTCGTTCGCAAAAGAAATTGAAAGAGATCTTTTAATAATTGCAGCGTTTCTGACATGTTAATTAATTATTAAAATGACTTAAAATAGCATTTGCAACTAATTCGTGCCCTTTCTTATTTATATGGTAATTCAATGGGTGAAGTATCAATGATTTTTTATTATAGTTTTTATATATATCATCCATAATTATAATTTCCCAGTTATATTTATTTCCTATTTCACTAATTTTTTCCAAATGAATTCTTGGTATGTCTATTCGGGTCTGTTAACTTAACACAAAATCACCCCTAATCCCTTGATAAATTCAT
>CAYJVB010000004.1:0-42903 GCA_964373575.1 uncultured archaeon
AGGATGACTTTGTTTAAATAATCCCAACTATTTAATAAGTCGGAAAAGTGTTTAAAAATCGGATACAGTTGATTTGATAGATAAGTCTTTTAACTTTTCGTAGAGAGAATCTTCAATTTCTAGCTCTCCCGATTTTTCAATTTCTCTCTTACTATCAATCCCTTTCCATCCTGGTATATGTATAATGTCTTGACCCTTGGCTTTTCTCGATTGTTTAATATTTTTGATAAGTAAAGTTGAGCCCTCTTTAAACTTTTCTCTAGTTGTGAGCAACTCTGGATCAATGGCTACAAATAAACTACCCCAGCCTCCTGCCTTTGAACCGGGAAAGATTGCCTCAACTAATGGTCCAGTCAAAATTTCAACCACCATACTAAGTCCCGAGCTTTTATAACCTTTATCAAAAGGTAGGATAGCTCCTTGCATAGCTTTCTCAGGATCTGTAGTAGGGTTTCCTTCACTATCTATTGCTACCCCTTCAGGGAGTTGTTTACCTAACGCTTTGGCCCTTACCAGACCATACCAAGTGATTGCTGATGTCGCAGTATCGAATATGATGGGCCAATCTTCCGTAGGAAACCCAAACGCCATAGGGTTTGTTCCAAACAAAGGATCAATACCACCAAAAGGGGCAACACTCCCCGGAGATCCAGCCATCACCATTCCAATAAAATCATTTTTGGCTATCTCTCCTGCGTAGTAACCAATTACACCAGTACTAGAGAAAGTATTTTTTGTGCCAACAATCGCAAAACCATTTTCTTTACATTTCTCAATAACTAGTTTGGTTGCTACCCTACTTACTAATATTCCAGGATTTCCACCACCATCAATTAGAGCCGATAATTTTGTATCTTTTATAACTTTGGGTTCAGATTGAGGTTTAATATTTTGGATGGGCTCTGTAACCATAAGTTTCAGTATCCCTTGAGTGTTTTTACCGGTTATGTCTGCATATATAAGAACTTCGGCTATATCCTCAGCTTGGGAATCTGAATAATATTTGGAAGATAAGATAGTTTTTATTAAATATTTTAACTCAGTTAATTTTACTTTCATGTTCTTATTAGCTCCTCTAAATAAAATCCTGTGTTGTCCTGAATTAATGTACTCCATGTAATTTTATTTCTTATTCATAAATCATTAGAAACTTTTGTTTGTGTTAGTTTCGATTCCATGCCCAGTGCTATTTACTAGACTGTATAAGTAATGAAGTTGTCTAAAATTTGTGAATCAAAAATGGCTTATTAAAGAAACCTTTGAACACATTTCATCCAACATAGCTCAGCGTCCTATCTCCTTTGTTTGAATTCTCTTCTATCATCTTTTTCTTCATTCTCTCATCAAACTTCGCATAGAAATTCATAACGCTATCATCCAAAGTAGGTTTTACAATCTCCATCGCCTTTTCAAAGTGCTTCATCTTAACCTCATCGGCCTTCCTGTTTTCCCTCAAAGCATGCATAGCCGCTTCCCTTGCCAAAGCCTCTAAATCAGCCCCAGAATATCCTTCACTAACCTTTGCCAGTTTCTTCAAATCCACAGCTTTAATCGGCATATTTTTGGTCTTCAGTTCCAAAATCCTCAGTCTTGTTTTCTCATCCGGTGCAGGCACCAAAATCTGTCTGTCAAACCTCCCTGGCCTTAACACTGCAGGATCAATCATATCCGGTCTATTTGTTGCAGCAATAATAACAACATCTTTCAACTCCTCCAATCCAGACATCTCTGTCAGAAGCTGAGAAACAATTCTTTCAGAAGCATTCTCACCGATGTTTGTCCCTCTTTTTGGAGCTAACGCATCAAATTCGTCAAAGAAAATTATTGATGGCGCAACCTGTTTAGCCTTTCTAAATAACTCTCTTACCCTTTTTTCAGATTCGCCTACCCATTTTGAATACAACTCAGGGCCTTTAACACTAATGAAATTGGCATTTGATTCAGAAGCAACTGCCCTGGCAAGCATTGTTTTACCACATCCAGGCGGTCCGTAAAGCAAAATCCCATGTGGCGGTGTTATCCCCATCCTCTCAAAATTCTCAGGTGTCGTCAACGGCCACTCTACAGCCTCTATCAACTCCTGCTTTACATCCTCCAATCCCCCAACCACACTCCATTTAACATTTGGCACTTCTATCGATACTTCCCTCATTGCAGAAGGCTCAACATCTCTCAATGCATCCGTGAAATCTTTCTTTCTAACATTTAATTTTTCTAAAAGCTCTTTCGGCAGTTCATCTTGTTCCTTCCACTTTATCTTTGGCAACAATCTTCTCAAAGCATGCATAGCTGCTTCTTTAGCCAAAGCCTCCAAATCAGCCCCAACATAACCATAAGTGATTTCAGCTAGTTCATCCAGATTAACATCTTTATCTACCGGCATATTTCTTGTGTGGATCTGCAAAATTTCTTTTCTGCCTTTTTTATCAGGAACCCCAATTTCAATCTCCCTGTCAAACCTCCCACCTCTCCTCAATGCTGGATCTAAGGCATCAGGTCTGTTAGTAGCTGCTAGAACAATAACTTTCCCCCTTTTCTTTAATCCATCAAGTAAGGTCAAAAGTTGACTCACCGCCCTCTTCTCCACCTCACCAGTAACTTCTTCTCTCTTTGGCGCAATAGAATCAATTTCATCAATGAATATAATTGACGGCGCATTCTTTTCCGCCTCTTCGAACACCTTTCTTAAATTTTGTTCAGTTCCACCATACCATCTTGAGAAAACCTCAGGCCCGCTAATAGAGTAAAAATTCGCACCTGCTTCATTAGCAACCGCTCGAACCAACAATGTCTTACCGCTTCCTGGCGGTCCATGGAGCAGCACACCCTTTGGCGGTTCGATACCAAGTCTGGAAAACAATTCCGGATGTCTCAACGGCAGTTCAATCATCTCTCTTATTTTTTCAATTGCATTATGAATACCACCAACATCCTCGTAAGTGACTGTTGGAATCTTTCTCTTCTCCAATTCAAATCCTTTCGGAAGCTGCGGCAATATTTCAAGTTCAGTAATCTCCCCTATTCTAACAATCCCTTTGGGGTTTGTACTCGTGACAATAAATCTTGTCTCTCCTGTCGGTGAAAAGAAAAATTCTTCAAAATCAAAACCAAAGAATTCTTGGAAAATTGTTGGCGTGCTATCGGTCCTTCTTACAACAGGTGAAGGCACAATTATATCACCTTGAGAAACAGGTCTATAATATATATTCTGTTTAATCAAACTGGGATGAATCTGGACGAAAACATTTTTCTGTGCCGGCGCTAAAGTAACACTCTTTGCCTCCTTTACATCAGCTTTTCTGATCTTGACGACATCTCCGACACCAGCACCAGCATTTCTTCTAACCAAACCATCCATTCTAATAACATTTATACCAGCATCAGAAGGGTAAGATCTAATAGCAATAGCGCCAACCTTTCTCGAACCTTCAAGTTCTACAAAGTCGCCTTCCTTTATTCCGACCTTCTGCATAGTGTTCGAATCTAATCTAACAATACCTCTTCCAAATTCCTCTCTCGCTGTTAATTCTCCAACCCTCAATTCAATATCTGTTGTTTCACTCATCCAACCATTCCCTCAACAATCTTTGTTGTTCCTTCCTTAAAATAACATCGAATTCATTCCAATTAATTTTATCATCCCATTCCTCAAAAAATTGTCTCATCCTATCTAAATTTTTTCTCATGATGATAAACATTGACTTGTCAACCCTCAAATGGGGCATTTCATCAAGCAAGCCCTCCCTTCTGTATTCATATCTTTTATCTTCAGTTGTAACTATCTGCTTCCATCCATAAAGTTCCCTGAAAAACTTGTTCCTCTCAGAATTGCTACCAAAATTTCTTGTTCTGATAGTGAATTTTATCAATATAGCTGTTCTTGGCATACTATCTTTATTGTTTAAATACAGCATAAAAATATTTAAAGTTAACTTTTACATGTTCTGTCGCATTTACGAATGATAGATAAAATTGTCGCATTCGACTGATGAAAATAAAATTTATTCAAAATTCTTGATGAACCATTTCTGTTGTTTTAAAGAAATTCCCAACAAAATTCAATGCGTTTTTGATTTTAAATTTTTTACAAGTATAGACAACAACTGAAACAAACTTTACGTTTTCCCATACATAAACAGCTATGCCAGAATCTACTAAGGCGACAAAACCATCATACCCTTGATTTATTTCTTTGCCCTCTCCTCCTGGAGAATAAACTACAGGGTCAATATAGATTCCCATTCCAAGATGTTTTGCTAAACCTCTTAAGAAATTCTCTACCATTTTTTTCGTAATCTTTGCCCTATATTTAGCTTCAATTAGTAATCTCTGCCTTACAACATTTGGTGCTAAGTCTTTCATAATCTACCTCCATAATGAGAATTTCTTTGTTAATGAATCAATTTTCTCTCTGTCCCCAAATAAACAAATGCCATAATATTCTAATTGTTCTTCTGGTGTATTTTTAGTTCTTTCTTTTTGTTCTACGTAAGTTCCAACTGTCATAGTATTGACAAAATCGACAAAGTGAATACCTTCTTTAATTAGTTCATTACGGAGATTTCTTATCTGATTAGAATTATCCGCCTGTAAGATGATAAATGGGTTATCGGAAATGCTTTTGTGTTCTCCACCATTTTTATCAAAATAACTATCAAATCTCATTTCTGGTATATTAGAATAGCTCCCAGTAATACCAGCCGCCATATGACCTAAAGCATTCATTAAAATACCCACAGGTATTTTTTTGTTTAATACAACAACAAATTTTTTTGTTAAATCAGCCATAGAGTAATTTTTCGTAGGAATCTTTAAATCTGTTTTTTTCCCCTTAGAATGAGTTCATCTCTCATAAACTCTAGCCTTTTCAGTAAAATCATTAACCTGAGAAGCAGTTTTACCAGCAAAAACTTCCATCTTTATTGTTCTATTATCAATCATCTGAACTAAAAATGTACCGACAACATCTGCATCAATACTTCTTGTGTATAAAGGCTTACCTTCTGTCACAAAACCAAATTCTTTCCCCACATCCTCAATTCTAACCAATTCATATTTAACAACCCCAGAATCAACTCTTACAGAAGCTGGATCAGGAGAATTTTCTTTCACTCCATAAGGACCCGGTGTTGCGATACCTGTGTCATATCCTATAGAGATTCTTAATTGATTTGGATCCACAAAGTCATAGACAAAAGCTGAATGCCCATTCCAATAAGGACACAAATAATCACCGCAATAACCCGCAGATTTCAATTCATCTCCGCCATAATCTGTTCCTTCCAAAAACCAATTTCCAACCAACCTCCCATCTATATCAAAATCTATTTTCCCACCTAACGGTTCCCTCTTTCTAGGATTTTTCTCCAACAACTGACTTTTCAAAGGTTCTTCAAAATAATCAAACGGTGCAACAGCATGTGTTTTCCAAGGTTCATCTTTATAATGCTCAGAAACAACAAAACCTGTGAGGTTAACATTTATGTCCACAGTCAACATCCCCAATAATCCAAATTCCTCCACTTCGCCTATCACTTGTCCAGCTTTAACAGGAACTCTTAAACCTATATTTTCTGTGTTATTCGGCCTTGGCTTATTATAGAATTCCTTTAACTTGGCATCCGAATTAACTAATTCATCAGTAAGCTTAGTCACATGGACATAACCACCAAACAAATTGCAAGAATATTCAAAATACACATGATAATTTTCTACTGGTTTAGACGATCCAAATTGTGATGAGAAAGGTTGTCTTTCAAGCCTGACAATATAACCATCAGTCATCGCATATAACTCATATGGCCCACCATTTCGCGGATATTGAATTCCTATATGATCCCCAGGAATAATATGTCCTGAACGGAAATCAGTCAACTCACCTTGCGGTTCAATAATTTTTATAATATCTATATCTAAAGGAGATGAACTGAATTTGACATTATCTTTATTTTCGCATCCACTCAAATCGGTGAATATTGGAGACCATTTAGCTTGTCGAAAATTTTCATTTTCATGAACAGTAGTTTTGTCAACTTCAGGAGACTTTTCTCTATTTTCTGAATTTATTTCTGTCTGATTAATGGATTCTTGTGGAAGAGGTTGAAAGAAATCATTTTTAATACAGCAATTAGTTAAAGCAATTCCAACTATAGCGATAGCAATTATGCCAACTATTATTACAGATGCAGCTACGCCTTTCTTCATAAACATATTTACCCCTCTTTGTTTAACAGCTTTTTTTAAGTAAACACGATTCTTTTCTTGTCCATCGAAAATATCGACTAGTGAAAAATCCACTTGAATCATGAAAAAATAATTTTACAATAACCTTTTTTAACTTCCAAAGAAAATATATTTACTCATTAAAAATTTATTCGGAGATTTCATGGTAAAAATAATTGGAATTGTTTCAGGTAAAGGCGGCGTAGGAAAAACAACAGCAGCAATTAATCTTGCCGCAACACTAAATTCTAATTTCAACAAAAATGTTGTAGTTGTTGACTGCAATGTTACAACACCGCACGTTGGTCTTAGCCTAGGTTTAGTTCATGACTCATTAAGCACACTTAATGAGGTTTTACTGGGAAAAAGAAAAATAGAAGAAGCGATGCATACATTTTCTCCTGGCTTTAGCATAGTTCCCGCATCACTTTCAGTTCATGATCTAAAAGGTATTGAAATTGGTAAACTTGGTGAAAGCTTGAAGGAAAAATTTGATGATTACGATTATGTGTTTTTAGACAGTGCAGCAGGCCTCGGACGAGAAGGTGTTAGCACAATGCTGGCTAGTGATGAACTAATTTTAGTTGCAACCCCTTATCTGATATCGATGTCCGACATTATACGAGCAAAACAGATAGCAAATGAAATGAAGAAGGATACGTTGGGGATAATCGTGAACATGAAGCACGAAAAACACAACGAACTAACTGAAAAACAGATAGAAAGCTTCACTCAGCTTCCAGTTTTAGGTGTGATTCAATATGACAAAGAAATTTTAGCTAGTCTTATTGCAAAACAACCAATAGTTTTCCGCGATGGAAGGTCAAAAACCTCAAAAGAGTTCGTTAAAATTGCTAGAACTATAAGCGGAGAAGAGTATATTGAAGAAGACGGATGGCTTTCAAGATTGACAAATCTCTTTTCAAAGGCTTTCAAATGGTAAAATCATCGCATCCTGACAGTTTTCTATCAAATATAAAATATTTAAAAACAGAAATGCAGAAAATTATAATGATTAACATGTTTGTTCTCCTAATTAGTCCTTTCATTATTTTTTTAAATGATTTTTTATCCAATTCTCGGGGTTTATCCAATGAAAAGTTTTCTCTTGAACAAAAAAAGTCTGATTAAATTTGGAAAATGGAGCATAGGACTAATTTCTTTAGCCTTAGTTACTTATTTTGTTATTAATTATGTTCTCTTTGCATTAGCTGCAATCAATGCAGATCAGACCTATATCAACACATCATTTGCTGGAGATAAAGTTTCTGCAAATGGTTCTGAAGAGTCATTCAACTTCACAATAACACTCTCTGCTGGTAATGTTTCACAAATTAATATTACAGTTCCAAACAACATAACTGGAAATGTTGCTAACATTACAATAGAAAATTCAACCGCAGGAAAAGTTCCTTCTATTAATGCATCAGGTTGGTCGGTGTTTTATGATAACTACACTGGTGATACAAGGCCAAGAAACATAACATTTAATCTTTCAGCTGAAGCATCAGCTTTAACAGGAAGCATAAGAATTAATTTGGTTGGTACACCAAAGATTCCTTTTACTATTGATAATGCAACCCAGCAATGGAATATAACATTGAAACACAACACCTCAAGTAGCGGAACTGGTATCGATTCTACATCTATTTACACATTTGTTGATTCCAATGCACCAAGATTTGGGGATACTGTCCCATTAAACAATAGCTATATAAAAGGAACGCAATCTCAAAACTTTACTGTAACTGTAACTGATTTACACCTTAACACAAGTAATGTTAGCGTTACTTTTGATGCCGGTGCAGGTCATAACAGAACTTTCCTGACATGTACAGGATCTGGTGCCAATGGATATGGATGTAGCCAAGTTATTAATCTTGGATCAGGAGTCGGTGGACTAAACGTTGTTCAAGATGACGTAGTTAACTTCTACTTCAACGGTACAGATTTAGGAGGTAATCTTGGAACAAACGGAACAGCAGCAAGCAAATTGAGCGTAAGAGTAGATAAAACTGCGCCCAAATGGGGTAATATCACAATGCCAGGCAACAGTACATATTCTCCTGGAATAACTTCTGTGTTCAATGCAACATGGACGGATAATTACTTGTTAAATACAGTTCTTGTTGAGCACAACTTCACAGGAACTTTAACCAACTATTCTGTCTCTACGAATCAAACCAGTAATTTCGGTTATACATACACTCACATACCAGCTGGTACTCACCAAGTTAGATGGTATGCTAACGACAGTGTTACACCTTTATCAGATAACACCGGGCAGAGCAATAAGACAGAAATACAATGGATTAGAATAAGCACAAACACATCTACTGCAAATTTCTTGAATCTCAAGTTGAATGGAACTTCAACCAACAACACCTACACCTATCCAGCTGCCGTAAATGCAACTGGTTATAAGGTTATAGATGAAGGTCGTGTCACATTATATAGAAATGGGACCAATGTAACTGCTGCTGGAAGCGCTAATGCTAATGAGGCTATGAATGAAACCCTGTTAGCAAATGCAACTTGGAACTTTACAGTCTATTATCCAGCAACACAGAATTATTCTGAAGCCCAAAACACAACCTACGCTTTTGTTAACAAGGGTACGGTAACATTGACTCTAACTCTGAATGGAACTGAGGCAAATAGGAGCTTCACATATAATAATGCAGTCAATGCAACTGGTAACAAATCTTCAACTGTTCTAAGCGCTTTCAACTTGACTCTCTTGAGAAATGGTGTGCTTGTAGCTTCATCATTGACAGCAGATGCAATAAGTGAAAATGTTGTTTTAGGCAACACTACGTATAATTATACATTGATCTTTAATGGTTCGTCTAACTATAGTGATACTTCTATAAGTGATAACAGATTTGCCTTGGTAAATAAAGGAAATTCCTTAGTTATTCTGTATCTAAATGGGTCACAAGCCAACTTTACTGTTGCAACTACGCAAGGTGCTAATATAACAGGTACGGTCAATAATTCTCAAGGTAACATTACTTTGTGGAGAAATAGTTCATTGTATAATTCATCTATAACCTTAACAGCAATAGAGAACTTCTCAACCTATTCAGGTCATCCCAACCAGGCTTTTAATATCACCGTAGGTTATGCTCAGACTGAGAACTTCACGACAAATCAAACAACATTATATGTATTTATCGAGAATACACTACCACGAGAGACTACCATCGCAACTGTTAATGTAACTAACAATACCGTAATCGGCAAGTATGGCAATGGCACAATAAACATTAGTGCAACTTGGATTGATAATTTCAATTTAGACAGTTACTGGTTGTCTTCTAATGAAAGCGGTAGCTTTGTTAACGCAACAGCCCTTAAATTCACTGCAACTAATGTCACGAATATAACAATTAATCCTACAGGCTCAGACTTCAATTTGGGTGAAGCTATTGTTGCAAGAATATTTACAAATGATACTTCTAACAACCAAAACCAAACAGCTAATTTCCAGTGGACAATAGACGGGACAGCACCCTCAATGTCAAGTCCCATTCCAGCCAACTTCACATTTATTGACGGTACAAGCACACAATTATTTAGTGTAACTGTATCAGACAATACGTTAAATGCAAGTAATGCTACGCTGCACTGGAGACCAAGAGGAGGCTCGTATACTACAGTGTCGTTGAATTGTAATATAACTTCTGGTACTTCTTACGCCTGTAACAATACTGTCGACTTGAGTGGACAACCTGATGGAAGAGTTATTGAGTATTTCTTCAATGCCACTGACTTATCTCAATTAAAATCAACATTGCCAGCAGACCCAACCGGTCCATTCAATGTAACTATCGATAGAAATAACCCACAGTTCACAAACGCTCAAGCGAATGTTTCAAGTTTATGCAGGTCTTGTAGTGTTAATGTTTCAGCTAGATGGACTGATGTTCAGAATTTGAGTTATGCTCTTTTCGAAACAAATGAAACTGGTTCAGCGGTTAACAAAAGCACATATGGTTCTCCATTCGCATTTTCAGCTAATGCAAATTCAGGTTTCACTGTTAACTTCAACTGGACAAATGCTTCAGCAGCACCAAGTGCATTCATCATCACAAGAATATTTACAAACGATACATTTGGAAATGGAAACGTTACAGGATATTTGAACTTCACCATCGATGGAACTATTCCAACTGTTGCTCTAGAATTAGTTAACACTACAAACAATACAGTAATAGAAAGAGGTGCAACGATAAATCTAACTGCAACATGGCTTGATGGATTGCAACTTGACAGATGGTGGTCCTATCAGAATGGTACTGGTTCATTTTCAAATGCAACAGGAGTATCATTTACGTCAGGAAATGTTTCAATGGCTTATGTTAATACATCAACATTTACAAAAGGTGGAACATTCCAATTAAGAATTTATGGGAATGATACATCTAACAACCAAAACTCAACTCAATTATATGTTTGGACTATAGACAATACTTTACCACAGAATTATAATGCCTCTATTAACGCCACTAACGCTTCGACTATCAGACAAGGTACATATATTTTGTTATCAGCCAATTGGTCGGAAAATGTTAGATTAGCTAGCTGGTGGGTTGAACACAATGCAACTTCCGACGGAGCATTAACAAACACTTCAATAAATACAACATTCGCTGGAGCGCTCAATTATACAAACTTCACAGTGAACACGACCACAGCAGTCAGGGGAGGAAATATTAGAATGAGAATATTTGCTAATGATACTTCAGACAACCAGAATTACACTGATATATTCCAGTTGACTATAGATGGAACTGCTCCACAGTTTGGTAACATCACAACAGCAACAGCATCGCCTGTTGTATATTCGCCTGGAGCCAACTACACATTCAATGTAACATGGACTGATAATGTTGGAGTTAGCCAGGTGTTATTCGAGTGGAATGGCTCAAGCAACTACACTTCCGGAAGTGCAGGATCATTGGGTGCAGAAGTGAAGACTTTGGCTTCAAACAACTTCAGCATCAGTCTTTATGATTTAGCCAGATCAGCAGGTAACTATACTTATAGATGGCTTTCTAATGACACTTCAGATAACTGGAATGCAACTACAACTCAGACATACAATATCACTATTAACACAACCAATCCAGTTACCTTGAAATTGAATGGAACTGAGAATGCAAACTTGTCAGTTACATATGGTTCGTTTTCATTAGCAAACTTAAGCTGGGTTAATGCAGCTTCAGGAACTTTAAACTTGTACAGAAATGGTACTAGTGTAACATCAGCAGAAAATAATACAGCAATTAGGCTAGGATTTGGGGACCATGCTTATTTGGCCAACACAAGTGGAAACGTCAACTACTCTGCTAATGCAACAGGAGTAACATTGTATGTTTTGGTTTCACGAGGAAACATAACGCTCAATTTAGCATTAAATGGAACAGAAGCCAATAACAGCTACACATATCCAGCAGCTGTCAATGCGACAGGATGGAGAAACTCTTCAATAAACAACGAAGGTAACTTCTCATTATACAGAGATAGTACAATTGTTAATTCAACAACTTCATTGGATGTTGCTGGTGAGAGAATACTTCTTGGAAACGCATCTTACAATTACACCTTAGTGTACACCGCAACAAACTATTCAACATCATTTATTGTTAATAGGTATGCCCTTGTCAACAAAGGATCATCAAACATTACACTGTTGTTAAACAATAATGCAACCAACATCACTATAGAACAAGGTAGTGTTGCGGCTAACTTCACGGCTACTATTAACACAACTTATAGTGTAACATTCAACTTAACGGTCAATATAACTGGTTGGGGTACTAAAGGTAATACATCTTTTAGCTTGCAAAACAGCACATCAACTGGTGGTGTAACTGCAGCAAGATACAATGTTACTGCATTCTTTGATGGAGATCAAAACTTTTCATCGATATCCACGTCATTATACATTAATATAACAGCAGACTCAACAGGTCCAACAATAAGGTTGTTTGACTATACAAACGGAACTTCCAAGAGAGCAGGATCAACAGTTACACTGAATGTTTCTGTAAGCGACACTGGAGTTGGTCAGACAGGATCTGTTAATGTTACTATTGGCAGTCTGTTTGCTGGTCTGTTAAACAGAAGTGGCTCAACTGAGTGGTATAATGGTACTGTTACAATATCCGGAAGCCTAAGTGATGGTAACCAGACTATTAAATTGAACATAAGCGATACGTTGAACAATGTTGGCACTAATAGCAGCTTTGTCGTCACATTAGATTCTACAGCCGCTACGATCACATTAACATTACCAAATAACAACACTTTCGGTAGAATTAATGTGAGTACATTTGTTTGGCTGAATGGTACTATCAGTGATAATGTAGCGATGGGAACAGGGAATGTTTCTACAAATAATACCAACTTTGGAGTTTTCAACTTTACTGGTGGAAATAATACTGACTTTTCAATTAGAAACAGTAGTGCAATAGCAGATAGTAAAATAGCAATTCTAATTAACTATTCTGATAATGCAGGAAACGTGCAGAATTTAACAGTTGAATGGATTGTTGATAATACACCACCTTCAACAATTAATCCATTGAAGAATGTAACTTATGGAAAATACCAGCCCAGCAGTTCGCAATCAATTGAAGTTAGAGTTGTAGATACACAAACCAACGGAACGGTTACTTTGAATTACAGATACAATATTAATGGGACTTGGTTTACTAAGTTACTAACTGCAACACCAGGAACATCGACGGTTTATGCAACAACTATTGACACGTCCAATCTAGTTAGTGATAATCAATATCTGGAATATTACATCACAGGAGTTGATAATGCTACAAATAGCATAACCGCAGCTGTAGGCGGATCATCTACATCATCATTAGCCAACTTGACAATAGACTTCTACTGCGGTAATAACGGATCCGCGTTATCAGTCTGTACTAAATCCGATTTGACTGATGGACCAGGTTGGAGAATGACCAGCAGAATACCTACAAAATCTATAATTGACACTGTATCATCATTGAGCAACAACTTCAATGTCAGCAACGTCTTTTCATCCGTTAACGGACAATTCAATTACACATATCACAAGAATATCACGTCTAGTGGAACACTGCAATGGCTAACTTATGATCCAAACATTGCATGGAACTTGAATACTTTGAGATTTGCAAACAATAGCAACACAGAATATTGGTTCTATATGAACACAAGTAATGGAGTTATTAGAATTGTATAAAATGATGTTATGAAAAGAAGAATAAATTTGCTATTCATAAGTATATTTTTTCTTTTTGTTTTATCTACTGTTTATGCTCAAGAGAGTCTTCCCGGTGTTTGGGCAGGTTATGTAAGAATTAACAGTACCATTGCTGCTTCTGGTATTAATGTTTCTGCAATTCTTAATAATGCTTCAGCATGGGTATCAAACACAACAATAGGCGGAGTCGAATATGCAGCTGATGTACCTTCAGGGTATTATAGTTTAGCTGTTCCTGGAAGTACTAGTGATAAAGTTAATTTCAAAGTTTGCGGGGTTTCTGTTTCTTTACCGTCTCAGGACTGGAGTGTTGGAACTCATTACAATGGTACTTCTCCTAATTTTAATCTTTCAGTATCAACTTTGGCAGATGGTCAATCCTGTGTTTATGCATGTGCATGCTCTGGAGGTTACTGCAATTCTGGGACATGTGCTAGTTCAGCACCATCATCTGGATCATCTGGCGGTAGCAGTAGCGGAGGCGGTGGTGGCGGTGGTGGAGCAGCCCCTGGAACAACAGTTACAACACTAGCCACAGTTACAACATTACCTCAAGTAACTACAACTGTAACTACAACTTTGCCTCCACCAGTCACAGTCACAGAAACAGTATCAGAAATAAAACCGGAAGAGCCAGCTGTTATAGAAACAAAAAATTCAGATGAAATTAAAATTGAAAAAATAGAAATTGAAGTATTTAACCAAGTCAACAATGTCGAAGTCACCATAACGAGAACATTTGAACAGCCTTCTAATGTCGCAATTTCTGCTTCAACATCATCCGATGAAAAAGTTTACACTTATTTGAAAGTTGAAAAAACAAATATAGAAGACAAAGACATTAAAAGCGTTAAGATAAAATTCAAGGTTGAGAAATCCTGGCTATCAGATAATAATATTAACCCAGCTTCTGTTATCCTCAAGAGATATGAAAACGGTGTGTGGAATGAACTATCAACTAATAAAATGAGTGAAGACGGTAATTTCGTTTATTACGAATCAATATCACCTGGCTTATCAGTTTTCGCAATTGCAGCCAAGCAACTTCCTTCGACTACAACAACTTCAAAGCCCTTAGAGACAACAACTACTTTGCCTCAACAGCAACAAAAACAAAAGAATGTCTATTTGATAATTGTGGTGTTAGTAGTAATTGCATCAATCGTCTTTGTAATATTCCACCAGCATAAAGAACGCCGAAAGGAGCTTCATCACAAACCATTTAGCTAAATGTGATAAATCACCACAGCAATAATTATTGCTATGACTTATGTTAAATTCAACAATTTGATGGTTCTTTTCTACAGTATTATGATTGGCATCTTTGTTGTATTCACAATAACATTTGTTGTAGCATATCTAAATCCAGCTAAGACAGTAATAGTAGACATAAATAGTATGGATGAAGCTAATCTAGAAATGCTGATAATAATTTTTACTTGGATTTTACTGGTTTATTCCGTACACTATATATATTCATTTGTTAACAGAAACAGGTCATACGAAGAGTCGTTTTAATTCTGCTATTAGCTATGTGGTAGAAAATCTTTTTATTATAGGAATTGTAAATATATTTAACTTCTCGGGGTTAGAATGATGAATAGGCAATGGTTATTTGCATTTTTTTTTATTCTGCTAGGTTTACATCTAGCTTCTGCAACTGTATTTCTCAATATATATGGTAATGGAACTGTACAACCAGGCCAATCAGTTGTCCTCACAGGATCATTAGATAATGACACATCAACATCTGGTCCTAGGCCCTATATTAATATATCAACAACAGGGAACTTCTCAGGTGTAACAAATTATAGTACATCTAATTCTAACACAACATTCTATCTTAATCTAACTGCTCCTAATGCAACTGGGGAGCATGTATATAATATATCAACCAATTCTTCTGACATTAGAAATAGGTCTATTACATTATATGTCTCCAATGCAACCACAGCTAATATTTCTTATGTTGGGGCATTTCCACCATTCACTAATGGAACAACATTTACATTTAAGCTGACATTATTAAATGGAACAACAGTTTTAGTAAATAATACGCCCAATGTCACAATTTATGTTTCCAACGGTCCGAGAGTTTCATGGACAATAACAGCATTAAACACATCAACCGGTTCTAACGGCGCTCAGTTTTACAATGTAACAATTCCATCTAATGCTGAAACTGAGTCATACATCTTAATCGTTGAAAGAGGAGTATATGCATCTGTATTTCAAGTCAAATCCGGTTATGTTGTAGCGGTGAATACTTTAACTAGAGCTGAGGAGGTAACATCTAACTTTGCACAAAATACCGTGGTGAACATTCTCACTAAAATCAGAGATGTTAACAGCAATCCAGTTACTGTTGACGGCGCTTATGTCGCAGTAACATTGCCAAATTCAACAACAAGAAATCTGACATTATCATCACATCCATCATCTTCAGGTTATTATAACAATACCTTCAATGAAACATCCGCAACAGGAACATATTCTATTCAAGTTGTTGCAAGGATAGGAACAACACAAATAGAATCCACTTCAGCATTCAACATAAAAACATTTTCAGCAAGATTGGAACCACAAAAAGAGTTCTTCTTTGAATGGGGTGGTAAATCATCTTTCAAACCAGGACAAAGGGTTGCATTGAATTTACTGGTTACAGACTTGACAAATGATAGCGTGGTTCCTTCAGCCCCTTCATCCTCATTAAATTGTACTAGGGACACCCAAGTTTTGGATATTATATTCGTTTCAAATAGCACGTCAATTAATAGATCGGCTGAAGTTAATACATCAAACACATCATTGATAGATGGAAATGGTCAATATTTGACTTCGAATGTTTGCAGGTTCAATCTAGCTACTGCTCCTCAATCAGGCGGATTATATAATGTGAAAATAAATGTTACTTATGGTGGAAATACACAAACAATCGACGGTTTCTTCGCTGTTTCAAGATATTTCATGAAAGCTGCCCCAGTTTCTAATTTAGGAGGATCGGAAGATTTCATGTCGATGGTAACTCCAGGTGAGAATGTCACACTTACTGTTAATGCAAGAAATACAGGAAACGACACTGATGTCCCTGGAAGTGAAATAACAAATATAAGAGTTTTGAGACTTGTCCCACTGGAATTGAAAGGTGGTGGCAGCGAAAATACTACTGTCGTCTACACTGTGACTAACGGAACTTCTTCAACTGATCCTAGCATTCAATTGCATGTTCCTGCTACATCCATCGGTCCAATTCTAGTTGATGTTGAAGCAACGATAGGCGGTGAAACGGTTAAAGGAGATTCATTCTTCTTAGCGAATCATCTCATGGGATTCATGTCTCCTGGTGGACAAGGACAGGGTGAGGAATTTTCTGGCGGATTCTTCTCGTCATGTTCAGGCAACATTACATTTAGTGGAATGGTAATGGAAACCAAGACCCTAACAGCTGCCCAAGGAGTTGGTATTGTCGGTGTGATTCAAGCCAGAGAAGAACTAACTGGTAAGGATGTTACTGGTTACATCAATGTATTACAGGCAAATTCTAGCGATTCAAACGGTCACTTAAGAGCAAAAATCAACTTCAATCCAACTGGTGGCTACAGCTTCTCAGGATTTTACTTCATGATTTTCAATGCAAGTTACAAAGGCCAATATGCAGGCATCCCAGCAGGTTTCATGTGCAAGAAATTGAACTTCTTCCCACAAGTCCAAGCAGTGGGTTCAACATCATTTGGTTGGAGAGTTGCTCCTAACGCCAATTTAACAATATCACTTCAAGATGTCAAAAGATTGAATGACAGCTTTGTTATAGGAAATCAAAGCAACGTCACTATATCGCAAATATTCAACTTTAATCCTGGTAAAGGTGGTATGAAAGTTTTATTCCCAAAGAATGCATCAGCTATGTTTTATAATATAACAAAAGTTGGAACAAGCAATTCCGTCTCATTCAACATTTCACCGTCTGATTTCACATCAAGTGGACAGAATCTAACTGACTGGCCAAACGGCTTCATGGATCTGCAACCTAGGGTTTGCACTCAATCATTAGAACCTGCAGGTGGTGCCTGCGACACAGGGTTTGGCGGGTTCCAGGTAGTTCCATTTGATGCTTGGTTTGAAGGATGGTCATTTGGTGAGGTGTCAGCTGGCGACGTGAAAAGCTACACAATAGATATACGATCGAATATTAGCAGGTCGAGCCAAAATGATGCGTTGAACAGTTTCTATAATGGAACTAATCAGACAGGATTCCAAGTTAAGATTGGAAAACCATGGGAAGGTGAGCAAACTTCATTGAGTGGTGTCAGCTCAAGACTACTAGATAATGGTTGGAATAGGTCTACTGATTTCAGTTATGAGAGATGGAATATTTCATTCCAAATACCGGCAACAGGATTGAAGAAAGGGGATACAATGGTCACTATTACTGTTAACAATTCTCAAGGCCAATCTATGGATCTTGATATGTTCTTCCAGGTTGTAAAATACACCGTCACATTGCCAAGCGAAGAGGGTGTTGGTGATCCGACTTCTGGTGGATTTGACGGACGTGGGGTAGCTGTTCATGCTGGGTTGCCTGATTTTAGCTTTAATAACGCTTCAAGCTTTGGATGGAACTGGACTGCTGTTGTTGTAAATAATGGTGTAAACTCAACTACAGGTAGGGTATGCTTTAGGAATAATTTCAATGCTACAAGATATGGGGGGATGGGTAATCTGCCTGTCGCAGTAAAAGATAATGTTAGAATAGCAGTTGTCGACAGATATTCATCAACTTATGATACTATTGTCTTGAACAATACAACTAACGGTGCTATAATTATTTTGAACACAACTCAAAGAAATGTTAGCGCCTTAAATGGACAGGGTAGCTGGTATTTCTGGGAAATAAAAGAATGTGGATATTTCACAGGTGTTAACACAACTTCCGCAGCTTTGCCTCAGGGTCAAGCCACATGGGGAGGTTCTCATCAAGTAAATAAACAATTTGCAATACCTTATGTTGTTAGATTAGCAAATAATCCTCAATCTGGTGTTACTGTTTCAGTTAATGGAATGGGCAAACAGGATAATAGAGGATTTGGCTTTGAATCTAAACTCACTGGAGCTGCTGGGACTAATGTAGCTTCTGGCAATAATTATTCATTTGTTGCTGTGAATACAGATGCGAATGGTGTGGCATTTGTTACTCTTAACAGCACGGCCGCAGGAAGACTTGTTTCATTCTGGAAGATCAACGCAACATCTTCAGATTCTGATACTGCTACTATGATGACAGGTACATTCTTTGAGGCCAAGGCATTCAAGACATCTGGATCAGCTTTATTGTCATTGACTAAATCATCGGTTACACTAACATGGAACAACAACTCTCCTGAGGTTTGGGGAGGATTTGGATCCAACTCAACTACAGCTCATCCATCAGGCGATGTTGAACACGGTGTTTACAACGGAACTATAGTAGAGTCATCACTATTTGATTTCGCTTGGGATGGAACTGCCGATACTTGGTATATTGTCTATGGTCCGAACACAAACAAGACAAAAATGGCTACATCAAAGGCATTAGCAGGGACGACTGGAGTTCAGATTAATTCAACATCTTCTACATCTGTTGGTAGCAATTCAGTTAAGGTGTTCAGTAGGCAAGGAAATATCAGTTCTAATAGTTCGATGATATTGTATCTATTCCAAAGCTCTCCAACCGGATCAGCATTTGTTAATAGTGCCACTGCTAACGTGACGGTACAAGTCTGTGCTGAAACATTTGACAGACCCAATGGATTGCCGAGGGAAGGTGCAACTGTTCAACTGTTTGTCACAGATTGGTTCTCGTTCCCACCGACAACAAAGAATCTTGATATGTTTGAATTAGCCAATCATACAAATGTCACATCTTCATTAGCAAGAACAGGACCTTCAGGTTGTGTTGCTTTGAATGTTGGTCCTGGTCAATTAGGAACATGGCCTCAAGGCAGACCATTATTCATAGAAGGCACTATTACATATGGTGGAAGCCAAGAATCTGTCTATGTAACAGATGTTTATAGATCTACAGTGTAGGTGGATGATTTGAAAAAAATATTGATATCAGCAATCTTTGCATTATTGATGCTAACATCTGTTTCTTTAGCGGCAGTCACTGAGGTTACTGTGACCACATCTGCAAGCAGAGCAACAACTGGTACAAGTGTAACAGCTGATGTAGCAGTGACAGCAAGCAGCAGCGAAACAAGCAGTGTTCAACTGACCTCTGATCCGGCAGGCATTTCAATAACAGATCCTGCAGCGGGTTCTTATCAAAGCGTTTCTTTGTCAACAACACCAACAACAAAAACATTCACATTTACCATGGGTTCAGCAGGAAGTTATACACTAACTGGAAGATCAGGATCACAGAGCGGAACAGCAACTATAGTGTTTGTTGATCCAGCAACTCTGACAGTCGCAGGAACGCCTTCTTCCATTTCTAAAAATGCGGGTGAGAGTTTCACTTTGACTGTTACAATTCAAAATCCTACATCAAATCCAATAACAACTTCTTATGTTTTAACATGCCCATCAGGAATAACTTGCAGTGGTGATTCAACATCTACAACTATAACAGTTGGTGCTAGTTCAACAACAACATTAACATGGACAGCTACATTGGCATCAGGCATCAGCAGCGGAGATAAGACGATCACATTGCAAGTTGGTAACAATGCTAATGCCTTTTCTACAACAGTCACAGCTACTGCCAGCAGTAGCAGTAGCTCTTCCAGTAGTAGTGGCGGAGGAGGAGGCGGTGGCGCTTCAGTTACAGTAAGCAAGAAGTTGACAATTAATCCGGGTAAAGCTGAAGTTGTTAAAATTTCTCAAGAAGATATAGGACTAAAAGAGATTTTGATTAGTGTAAAAAACAAGGCTGTTAATGTTGAAATAAAGGTTTCAAAACTTGATGGTGCACCAGCATCTGTTACTAGGGAAGTCACCGGAAAGGTCTATCAATATTTAGAGATTAACAAAACTAACTTGACTGATGATAATTTAGATCCAGTGAAATTGAAATTCACGGTTGATAAAAGCTGGCTGACAAATAATAGTTTAGATGTTTCCACTGTAGCATTGAGCAGATACAGCAACGGAGAATGGAACAAATTATTTACAAAACAGACAAGCGAAGATGCAAAGAGTTATTACTTTGAATCAGAATCGCCGGGATTATCAGTGTTTGCAATAACAGCAGAAAAAGTCAAGACCACTGAAGAAACAACAACGACTACAACAGTAACTGTGCCGGCACTTACAACAACTGTGACAACATTGCCTCCAGAAAAGCCTAAGCAATTCGAACTGAAATATGTGATTCTAGTTATAGCGCTGATTGTAGCTGTAGTTGCAGTAGCCTATCTTTGGAACCCTCAGCAAAAGAAATTGAACCCATCAGCACCAGGTTATGGAACTAAAAGATGAAATTCTTTTATGTTTAAACTCCATATATAATCGAGAAATTATGTCATTCTCGCTGAAAATTTTCCTAGGTCTAATATCGTTTTTTCTATTGTTTTCTATCGCATTCTCATTTGAAATCAGCAATATACCCTCAACCCCCGCAGACCCTTTAAATTTTTTATCTGTCTATCAAAATGGGAGCATCGTCAATGTTTTTGATTTGAAACAGTTGAACACTTCATTATTTGATCCAGGTATTCATGCAGTTGTCGTTCAAAAAGAAAAAACAATAGAAACTTATTTCATAAACAATGAGCAAATATTGCATAAGATTGATGAAAGTTTATTAAACGAGACATTTCTTGAAGAAGAAGGTTATTTGAAAGATGAGAAAGTACCTGTCATTGTAGAATTGAACATAGAAGAACAACAAGGGAATGATAACGATTTTCAATTATTTGGTATGGAAGCATCAGATAATGCCGACACTTTTATCACCGCAAAAGAAGAAGTCAACAAAATTCTAGAATTTGATGAAAGTGAGGACAGAATAAAAGAAGATTTGCAAATTATTGATTCTGTTGCTGCAGATGTTTCCCTGGATAAGTTATCAAAAATTGCCTCTTTGGATTCTGTAGAAAAAATCCATTTGGACAAGAAAATCGAAGTTCTTTTGAATGAGAGTGTGCCTTTGATAAATGCTACAAATGCATGGCAAGTATTAGACAGTAATTCTCTTAATATAACAGGTAGAGGTGTTTCTATTGCTATTATTGATACAGGCATCGACTACACACATCCAGATTTAGGAGGCTGTCTAGGAACAGGGTGCAAAGTTGTCAGTGGATATGATTTCGTTAATACTGACAACGATCCTATAGATGATCACGGCCATGGCACACATGTTGCTGCAACTTCAGCTGGAAATGGAACATTAAAAGGTGTTGCACCAGATGCAACTTTATATGCCTACAAAGCCCTGTCCTCTGGTGGTTGGGGATATTCATCTTGGATTATATCAAGCATTCAACGTGCTACAGATCCAAATAACGATGGCGATTTTTCAGATCATGTTGATATCATAAGCATGAGTCTTGGAGGCAGTGGGAACGAGGATGATATTCTCTCCAAAGCAGTTGATACAGCAGTAGATAGGGGTGTTGTTGTTATATCAGCTGCTGGTAACAGTGGAACTAGTGTAAATGCAATAGGCTCGCCAGGTTCTGCAAGAAAAGGTATTGCAGTTGCCGCTTCAGATAAAAATGATAAAATAGCATATTTCAGCTCAAGAGGACCGACACCATTAAACAATATTAAACCAGATATAACTGCACCAGGCGTTAATATATGCGCTGCACAATGGGATTCATGGCTTTCTACAAGGCAATGCATTGATAACAGACACATTTCCATTTCAGGAACATCCATGGCAACTCCTCATGTTTCCGGGATAGCAGCCTTAGTTATGCAAAAAAATCCAACATGGAGTGCTTCCATGGTTAAATCTGCATTAATGAGCACGGCAATAGACTTAGGAAATTCCTTATGGGAGCAGGGTACAGGAAGAATAAACGCATCACGCGCTTTATCACCATTGTTCGTCACATTTCCCCAAACAATTAATTTTGGTCAAACAACCTTGGATGTAGTAGAAGAACAACTAATAATTCAAAATCTTAATTCTTCCTCTATTACTTTGAATGTAACTGCAGGATTAATGAAAGATAGCACCGGTAACACTTACAACATTTCCTATATAACAAACAGCACAACAGATGCAAACATAACAACATTGACAATCGGCGCTGGTTTAAATGCAACAATCAACTTAACAATTGCCATCGGATCAACAGAGGGAACACTTTATGGATACATAAACTTGACAAGTGAAAGGGAAGTATATAGAGTTCCTTATGCCTTCACAAGACTCTCGAAATTAACAGTCAATGTAACCGACAAGAATGGCAGGGCATTAAACCCCGTGTTCATAACGTTGCACAACAGTACCTTGGCATACACAAGATATGCGATAGCATGGGATATAGTGAATGGAAAGTATACATTTAACCTTCCCAGTGGCGATTATATCGTTCACGCCCTTGGAGATTACAACAATAGAAGTTTAACCTATATATTGACCACCAACATCTCTGTGCCAGCAGGAAAGCATGTGCAAGCAAACTTGAGCCTCAACAATGTCAAAGATTACAACATAACAGCCTTTTCTGTCAATAACACGCCGTTATCGATATATAAATGGCAATACATGATTGAAGACAGGAGCGGTAGTAAAAAGTGGACTGCCAGCATGACTTATCTGTCTTATGGTTTAACAGGAAGCAGAATCGTTAGCTTAAGCAACACAACTAATGATACAACACAACCGAACATATCATTTTCAATAGTCGGTTACCCATTCAGAAACAACACCTACTCCGAATCCGCCATTACGTGGGATGAAGAGACATTCAATTCAGGCAACGAGCTCTATTTCCTTGGTTATGTTCTAAATGGCGTTAGTGGTTCCACCCAGACAATATTCAATTACACTAGTAGTGATTTAGGTATCTTCAACTACAGCTACAATTATCCTGGTCATGATCCAAGATTGGATGTCACATATCCTGTTGATGGTTTCCACGGTATCTACTTTTGGATATCACCTATTTCCTGGTTTGATATTTCAGCATGGCACAGTTTTGCAATGCCCCTTAATAGGACGGTCTTTGTCAAAGGCGATAGCAGTTGGGGTTATTGGAACTATGTGACCTACAATTATCTCACCAAAAGTTTTCTTGGAGGTGATTGGAGAAATGAATTTGCTGCTGCAGCCGGTCAGTCAGAAGATGACACAAAAGTTCAAAACATATGGCCAGTCGGTGTAAGAACAAATGCTGGCGACAGGAGAACAGTCTACTTCGGCGGAACCCCATATCTCCCCACCCATCTTGATAGCATTTCCAGTTTGATTAACGTTTCCAGTTATCTTCTAAGGGGATTGACAAACGAAAGCTACATGACCAAATATCCACGTGTTACTTGGTATTCATCAACAGGTGAAACAGGCACAATCAACCTTCCAACACCTGTAGTAACTATATACGATGCTAACAACAATCAAATCTACAACTACACTTCTGGATGGCTTACATTCTCCAGATCCCTTTCAAACAGTTTGTATACTGTCAACATTTCTATACCAACTGGTTATCCAATATCAAACCAAACAATAATCACAGCAAAATTCAGCACAGCCCTCTCTGACAAAAATCCACCATTTATTTCTTCTATGACTTTTCCTCAAAGATTTGAAATCAACAGACCTATTGCATTTTCATTTAACGTTTCAGATAACAGCGACGTCATTAACGTTACCGCTTATTATAGCACCGGTACAATTGGTTGGACACAACTGACTCTCACAAATCAAAGCGGTATATATAACTCAACTATTACCGTCACAAACGTTTCAACTGATCAAATAAATCTACTGCTTTCTATGAACGACACAACTGCAAATCAGGCTAACTACACATTCATGTCTATTGCGAGATTGGGGCATAACGTCAGCTTGAATTTTACAGCCGACAGAACAAACGTCAACCAGGGCGACACAATAATATTTACCGGTCGAATTACCGATACAGCAGACAACAAATACTTGAAAGGCATGAAGATTGTTTTCTTGCTAAATGGTTCTGAAGCAGGCTACGATAGAAGTGAAATATCAAGCAATACTTGGACGTACAATACAAAAAGAGGGTGGCATATAGTCAACCAGGGAGAGTTTGAAACCATTTGGGAAATTCCATCTAACTATCCGTCCGGCACTGTTAACTTTTCAGCAGTGTTTAATGGTACAGGCATCTATTTTTCAAATGTAACTAATATACAGATCAACGTCAATGGCTCTGCTCCACAATGGTTCGATCTAAATATAACACCATCATCTCCTGACGCCAATGATAACATCCAGTTCAACTCTACATGGACCAATATTAACAAAGTCTTTTTTGTCTCCAACTATTCCGGAACTTCAGCTGAATATAGCACAAGCAATACTGGAACAAGGTACAATCACACAATAGTCGGCGGCACTTTGAATGCCAATACCGTGATAACATACAGGTTTAGAGGTAACTCGTCAAGCAACGTTTTCAATGACTCCATGAGTGCAAGAAACCTGAGGATACTGGAAGTCGCAACCAATTTAACAGCTGGCCAAACTTTGCTGAGTGTGAACCAATATCAAAACAACACACTATATTGTGATTATGTTGAAGTTGGCAATGGTGATGTCACATCAGCTACTGTGAAGGCTGAAATAGATTCAAGCAACAGCACAATGACATACAATAGCAGCAGTGGCAGATACGAACTTCAGCACAACGCTACTACTTCAGGAACAAAAAATTGGAAATGCTATGCCAACCGAACAAATTATCAAGGCCAAGTTGCATTAAGTGCATTTGGCGTTGTGGGCGAAACAGGAATCCCGACATATTCAAATGTAGTCAGAACTTCCGACCCAATTTATTCAAACAATAATGTTACAGTTAATGCCACGTGGAGTGACAATTCTGCCTTGGGCGCGATATTGTTATCATCTAACTTTTCAAACGGCAACTGGCTTAATTATACAATAGCTACCAACCCGGGTTCTTCATACACTGCAAACTTTACAATAACGTCAGGAAATTTCACAAGCGGGGAAGCAATAGGATGGAAGTATTTGGCAAACGATACTTCGAATAATTGGAACAATTTAATGCCTGAGCAAACATTTTTGATTCAAAACAGAATACCGCAGATTAACATTCTATCTAATGATGATAACAAAGGATGGGGGGAAAGTTGGACGTTTGTTTGTGATGCGACAGATGCCGATAATGATCCTTTGAGTGTTTATCTCTGGTCAAAACCACCAAATGGAAATTGGACGCTTGAAGATAGCAATACAGAAAATTCAACAGTCGTTAATAGCACATTTACATCGAGTTATCTCGTTCCTTCTTACATAGGAACAGCCCAATTCAAATGCAATGTGACAGATTCAAAGAATGGTGTTAATGAAATCGGTGGAACTAATATTACTGTTGAGAAAGATGATGTAAATCTAACAGTCGTTGCCGGCACAAATGGCACTGTAGAAAGATATGGCGCAAATTCAATAGATTTGATCGTCAGGATTTATGATATTGACAAAGCTGAATATGTTAACACACCTGAAACTGATTTTAATATAACCAACGATGGTTCTGCGCCTTACGATATGAGTTTACCCTGTATTGGTAATGCAACAGGCCATTGCAGTGTAACTCTGAATCCTGATGTATTATATTCTGTTGGTACTCAATATTTTGTCGTATCGACCCGGGCATCGAATGATACGTATAAATCAGCAAATTCGACTCAAAATAATTTCACTGTATTGGGGGCATTATTTACTTCTATCGATAGTCCTAGAGGTGCATTTAATATGACTGAAGAAATTTATCTTAATACCACTGTGACAGATGACACTGAGAATGCAATTACTGCTGATAAGGTTATACTTGAGTATAGAAGAGGGACTGAGACAGCTGAATGGAAATCATGTGCACCTGTCAATGAAACCCAAGGAGCAAAATACTTTTGTGTGATAAATGCTTCACATCTAAACTTGACTGCAGGAATTTATGGCGTGAGATACACTGCCAAGAAAGCTAATTATACAGAGTCTAACATAACAATTGACCATCAGTTTGTGATTTTGAAAATGATCGTATTCAATACAGTGAATAACTTCACCGCAAATATTAGCCATTCAATAAATGCAACTCAAATGAATTCTACAATAGAGATAATTTCTAATGCAACTCTGAACAATGTGCAGCTTAATATAACATTCAATTCAAGTAGCTTTGCTGATATCAATATGAGTGTTACAGAACTAAGGAAATACCTTAGAATAAATGTCAGTGATACATTGACTAGAAATCTCAGTTATGCAATAATTAAGATCAACTATACCGATGAAGAAGTGAACCAATCAGGTGTTCTCGAAAGTTCTTTAAGGCTTTACAGGCTGAATGGCACATCGTGGACCGCTTACAACAACCAAAGCAGTGATTTTCAAGGTGGAGTCGCTACAGATTTGAATTATGTGTGGGGCAATGTCACAAGATTTAGTGATTTTGGTGTTGGTGGATTAAAGCCTAATGGTCAAGCATGTGAAAGTAACAGCGAATGTGATTCTGGAAATTGTGCAGCCGATCTTGATGATCAAGGAAAGTGGTGCTCGCCAGTTAATAATTGTGCACATGATTATATAGTCACATATCAAAACGGTAATAGAACATGTTCTGGATCTACAAAACAGACATGCGGTTCTGGGAATTGGTCAGCTGAATTTTGTCCTGCAGGTTGTGCAGCTGGGTCATGCAGTTCATCGTCGACTCAATCGACTGGAAGCAGTGGAGGAGGTGGCGGCGGAGCAGCGCCATTAAAATTAACCACGACAACAATTAATGAGAAAGAAATCAAAGAATCAATTGCTACAACAACCACAACGATGTTAATTACAACCACAACATTGCAATCACCAACAACCACAACAGCATATCAAATACCCACTGAACTTTCTGATAGAAAATTTGTGAAAATTTTCATATTTTCTACATTTGCATTAGTAATATTGCTATTAGTTGTTGTTTCATTGAAGAAGTTAAGAAGGAGATCAAAAGAAGAATCATTTGTGAAACCAATCGAAAAGAAAAGACATTATGCAAGTAAACAAAGAAAAAAATAATTGGTTACTACAAATATGAAATTTATTTTGCATGAAATATTATTTTTCATCACTACTGCTGAATAATATGTAAGTGTAATGGAGAAAAATTTTAGCTAATTTCACCGGATCGTAATAAATTTGTGTAACACTAAATATTCTTCACTTAGAGTTGAGTGGATTGATTTAATGAATTATATCAATAGGATTATTTATGAAATAGGTAGATGGTCAGTCATTGGAGCTTTAATAGGAGCATTTGGAGTAGGATCTTCTGTTTCTAGTCCAAGTCGATCACAAAAACCAGAGCCAGCGAAATATGTGCAAGTTTTTGATATGGCTATAAGCAATTCGGCAACACCAACTGGAACACAAGAATCGAAGATGTGTGCAGATGGTTTACTGTATTCAGATTTTCAGAGACTAATAACAGATAGAGCAATAGCAGAATTAAAGAAATATGAAGACAGAAATGATAATAAACGAATAGATCCAGGTGAATATATAGAAGGTTATGAACTTACTCTCGATGATAATTCATTTGTTTTACCAGATCCTGACAAAGGTTCATGTGGAGTAATTATATCTGGTGATTTGCGAATACCTTATGCGTTTAAAGAAGATAGCGGTATTCTGAAACTATATTTAGAAGGCGGAGATCCAGCAATTGTCTATATTTTTGGAGATCCGGAACATCCTGGCTGGGAAAGAGTGTCTGCAAACGAATATGTGACAATAGAAGTTTCAAAAGATGGTGTAGGTAGACTAGCCTATCCGCCAATTGTATTCATAAATAAAGAAATACCAACACCTACTGCTACAAAAGCAGTTATATATGTGCCAATTCAGACACCTACTCCCGCACAAAGAATTGATTATCAATGTCCTACTTCGTATGTTTCTGGTCAGACAGGAAGAATTAGATTACTAGGTGTTAATCCAACTGTTAATCTTGGACAAGTAATTGTTATCAATGGTTATCAGGTTACAATTGTGGAAAAACATCCTGACGGAACTATGTGGGGTGAAGTAGGTCAGAACTTTTTCTACGCTGAGAATAATAATTGTCCACCAACACCAACACCTCTTGGATCACCAACACCAACACCTGAAGAACAATGCATTGATTGTCCACCTCCAGAAACCAGACAGCCACCCACACAGCCACCTCCAGAACCAACTAAAAATGATCCAAGTGATAGACCACCATCACCCCCCGATCCAGATGATGATCCAGAAGAACCAGCTCCGTGATTAAATATGTTAAATAAATTAAACACCAATTTGGTTCTTCTTTGTTTGCTGATATTTACATTTTTAATACCATTCACAACAGCCGAAGATAGCTGCGTCGCCTGTCCTAATCCATTAACCGAAAATAAATTATTTGCAGGAACCGGTAATAACGGAAGAATATATGTATACGATGGTGTAAACTGGACATTATCTCATGATAGCACTGAAGAAAAAGTTTGGTCACTAGGAAATTTTAATAACAATGTTTATGCTGGTACATCGCCAGAAGGACTGGTTTTAAAATTTAATGGCACCACATGGTTCACTTCACTAAATTCTGATAGAACATTCACAGAAGCAATATGCGTCTACAATAACAAGATCTACGCAGGAACAGATGCTGATATAAAAATATATTCCTCCTCCGATGGAACATCATGGTCAAACTCCTTCACAGATTCAGAACAGTATATTCGCTCATTCGCTGTTTATAATGGCAAACTATATGCTGGCACTGAGCCAAATGGAAAAATATTCGTTTTCGACGGCACAACATGGTCATTGAGCAAAAATACAGACGAAACTTCAATCTTCTCACTAGAAGTCTACAACGGAAAATTATACGCGACAACTGGTGGCAACGGCAGAATATATGTCTTCGACGGTACAGCATGGTCATTAGCGCACACACTTCCTAATCAAACATTTATCGATTCTTCTGAAGTCTACAACGGAAAATTGTATGTTGGTGCTTATCCGGGTGGAAAAATATACTCATTTAACGGTACTGATTGGATATTAAGCTATAACAGTGTTGAGGATTCGATTGTTGTCTTGAAAACTTTCAACGGAAAACTTTATGCAGGTTCAGCCCCAGGAGGAAAAATATACGTTTTCAATGGGACAAATTGGTTTTTGAGTTTCGATTCACCAGAAAAAGTTGTTTATTCAATGACAATAAGTTGTGGACAGGTTCCACCAACTACTACAACATCCACAACAACTAGCACAACCACGTCAACTACACTACCACCAACTACAACTACTTCCACCAGTACAACTACTACATCAACCACGACGACATTACCACCAACAACCACAACAACAACTTTACCTCCTACCACAACAACAAGTACTAGCACAACCACGTCAACTACACTACCACCAACTACAACTACTTCCACAAGTACAACAACATCCACAACAACTAGCACAACCACGTCAACAACAACTTCAACTACTACAACATCCACAACAACTTCAACTACTACAACATCCACAACAACTCTACCACCAACAACCACGACAACAGTTCCAACAAACTGCGGTTTCTTGAAGATCTTCAAATTCTATGATCCAAACAGCAACGGAATATGGGAAGGCGATGGTGAAATAGGATTACCAGGATTCGATTTCCGTGTTCTCGGTAATAATTTAAATTTCAACATAACGACGTTATCCGGAGGAATTATTGTAACTGACTGCATACCAGTCGGCGTTTATCTAGTCACAGAATTCGTTCCTTCTGAATGGCAGATAACTACAGCTACAACCAAATATGTCTTCGTATATCCAAATAGGCTATCAGAAGTTAAATTCGGAAATAAACAAATACCTTCATCAACCACAACTACACTGCCGCCTCCAACTACAACAACTACCCTTCCATCAGTTTGCGTTGATAAACTTCCACCGAAAATAACAAATGCAAAAGATTCAGGAACTTTTGTCGACAATCAGCAGGAAGATTATAGAATCTGTGCAGATGTAACCGATGATTGTGGTGCCGATGTGCAATTTTCATACAAGTTCGTATGCTTCCCGTGGAGCAATTGGGTCAATGCCTCATTCAAACTTCTTGACACTTATTGTTACGATATAAACAGGGATTTCATTGTCAACAACACTGGCAGAAATCTCATTTGGAGAATTAGAGCTGTTGATAAATTCGGTAGAGAAAAGTTCATACCCACAATCATCGGCGGTTCAGTTACAGATGATGATATTTTTGGTCCAGAATTTAATTCAATAGAATACAACGGAAGAATGACAGGAAAAATAACGTTCGATGAAGACATCATTGTTCAAGGTAATATAATCGATGACAGCAGTGTAGCGTCAGCAGTTCTGCATTTCGATTACAACTCTGATGGCGTTGAAGAAGGCTCTTTATTACCTTCATCAATAACAGGAAACTTTTATGAGTTCAACATACCCGCTCCCGGTTTCGGCTACAAAGATCAGTTTATGAGATTCTGGATAGTTGCAACAGACAACGACACTGACAGACCTGATGATGCGATGTCTACACAATTCAACAGCAGAAGAATCTTTGTTGATCCACCAGATTTTCAAGGAACATTTGATGACTATCTATATATAGAATCATTCAGTCCAGCCGACACGCGATTTGTAATGAAGGAAGCAACCGCTATCACATTCAGCGTACAAACTTCATCTAAAGCTAATTACGAATGGAAGCTAGATGATAACCTGACTTCAACAAATGAAAGCTACACTTATGAAACAAAGAATGGAAACGTCGGACTTCATAATGTAACGGTTACAGTTAAGAATGGTGAACAAAGTGATTCTGTAGTATGGAACATTGCAGTTGTTGACGAAAAATGCCAGTATGAAATAGATCAAGAAAAGCAAGAAGAAATGAATATTTTTAACAAGGTAATTGAATTTCTAAGATCACTATTAATAAAGCGCTAAGTTTGTAATAATTTTTTAATAGGATAGAAAAGTCAATAGTCTATAGGTTAGAACAATTAAGAAATTTTTATCGACTCAATAGGTATATCAGAAATACTAATGACTTCATTCCAAAACTTTCCACCCTCAATTTTACCTTTCTTATCTCTTATCTCAACCGTCATCTTGGATAAAGGCATGTTAAATCTCTCTTTAGTCTTCGTATTCTCTACGACAAGAGTTCCATTTCCTTCACAGTAAATATTGCTAAGATTTGTTTGAACACAATCATGATACTTATTAATTAAAGCATTAGCAACAATAGGTTGTTTTTCTATAAAAGTGAAATTCAGGAAAAATAAATTTACAGTTCTTTCAACTAATTGAGTACCTAAAATATAAATTCTTGCCATCCCATTCAATGTCGGGTCACCTCGACTTAAGAAATATCCACTAAAACTTATACTAGAGATTTTGAATTTTTCCAAATCAATTAATGGTAATTTATTGATTTTACTTTCTTGGCTAACGGTATTATTAACAATATATTTTGTGAACAACTTTTCTGGTGATTTTACTAGTAATAACACATCAGATCCTGAGAAATTAAATTCATTTACAGTTCCAGAAACAACCAGTGTGACTAAAGTTGTTGAATTAATATTACTGAAAAATGTATTATGAACTATTTGTTTGTTAAATCTAACCTGTAAATCCATTTGATCATCAAAATCAAAGTCACCCAAATGTGAAAAAGACTGATCAGCAAGTACATTTCCATTCTTTCCTTGTACATTAAGGTTAACAGTTGCTAAATTGATGGCAGTAACATTAGTATTGTTCAATTCAATAAAGCAGTTTATCCACTTCAGTTCGCTTCCGATAGTTAATGAATCCGGTTTGCAATCTATTGCTGTTGTAGGCGCAACTCGTAATGTTGCAGTTATTTCGTTATTGTTTGCACTAACAAAAGAAAATAAAATAAAAAATAACACTAGAGCAATCGCTACTTGCGACTGTATATTAGTCTTTTTATTCATTTCTGTCCTCTTTGGTTTAGACGTAGTCTAAAAAATTTGCTACGTGAAATTCGATCTGAAATTCTTAGCATTCGGACGTTATTGTTATCGTTTGACTGTATGTATCTGCTGGTTGTGGATCCGGTATAGTTACTTGGAAACCAACGAAGTGTGATGCATCTACCGAACTACTAAATAATGTTGTTGCACTAGTCGATAATTGTGTTGTCGGTGTTGTATCATCGTCCAGATCATATACAGTTCGGCCTACTGACATTGTATTCGACGGGTCTGTTCCAACCCAAGTGGTTCCTAATATGTCAACATCTGTTGGAGTATTTGCATCTAAATCAACATCTCTAGTTAAAACACCAGATATATCTCCTTCATCAAGAGCACCAAAAGCTAAAGGTGTTGTGTCTACATCTAAATCACAAATCCCTTCCACACTGACTGTTGCTTCCACATCTACTGGACTTACTGTTGGTAATAGCACTGCTAACAGCTCAAATGCTGCTACAAATATTGCTAATAATTTTTTCACTTATATATCACCTCACTTTTTTATAAAAGCAATTGAATAATTTCGCAAAAACATGATTACACCTATTGCAAGAACTCCAATAACAGCAACAGACCAATAACTCGTTGCCGCAGAAACAAAACCAGTTATAGGAGATATTTCAGTTTTTGCTAAAGTTTCAGTGTTTGGTATGTCTACCAAACCCGGTATTAGGATATACACACTCTTCTTCGCTTGAACATTAATAGTTACTTGCCCGGACTCACCTTCTTGCAAAGCGTATAAATATCCTGTTATGTTTCCACCACGTGATGAATCATAATCTTCAGGTATGTTTGCAGTAATAGTTACAAAGGTTACTTTTTTAGGAGGCAATATTATATTTTCTTGAAATGATAAAAATTCTGCAACATCACCTTCAGCTCTCAATATTGCAGTGATTGTTTCATTACCATTATTAACTAATCCATATCTCGTTGAATTACTTGCTCCTACTGGAACTATAATAACTAATTTTCCTGCCACTTGTCCTAATGCAAAAACAGATGGAATTAACATTAGAAGAAATCCGACTACTCCAATAAATTTCATTCGATTCATATCAACACTCTGATGTGAAAGTTATAGTTTGTGAATAATCTTCTGCAGGGTCATCAAGTTCAGCTTTGAATTGCCAAAATGTATCTGTTGGTGTATCTGGATCTAAACTATTCAATATCAATTGTGGTTCAGTTGATAACATGATTTTTGAAGCAAAATCACCAGATGAAGTTGAAAATCCTGTTCTACTAACAGGCAATGTTGAATCCCAATTAGTTCCACTAATAAAAACATCACCAAGATCAGTACCATCATTTGTTGCAATTATTGTTTGTTCCAATGATTCGTCTCCGGGTGAAACTGAACCAAAACTTATGCTTGGTGTATCTAAAGATATACCGCAGCTAACAAAAGTTATTTCTAATACTGGTCGTTGCGAGACAGTCGCAAATTCTCTTGACCTAAATTCACTTTCGCGTCCTAGACCTTCTTCATCCTCAACAGAATCTTTAATTCTCCAACCATTATTTGTTAGCTCACCTGGATAAAATTGAATAACATCATCAGTAACATTAAAAGAAATATTGACATTAGAATCCGTTCCTGAATCAGTAGAAGAAGATGCAGTAAGACTTGTTGCAGGTTGGTTGTTCAGCGTGATTTCACCTATCGGATCATCATTAGTGCCTCCATTACCTTCAACCCATTCTTCAGATATTTTGTGAAGTTCGTAGGTTCTATTCTGACCTGGTGCATCAAAAATAAACAATTTAAGAATTGCAGATATTATCTCGACATCTGAGGGAAGTGAAGATAAATCAAACTGAATGAAGATTCTTTTGTCATCATCTAGAGAAGATCTTACAACAAGGATAGTGCTAGCCCCAAAATTCCTTGGTGGGTCTCCTTCTTCAACTCTAGCATCTTTTGTAGGAAATAAAGTAGTCGTTGCTGCGAATACATTCACCACTAATAGCAATATAGACAAAATAACTGAGGGTATAAAAACATAAAATTTTCTCATCACTTAATATGTTGTAGAAAGTTAATTATAATACTTATAGAATTCCTATCTAGTAATTTCAATTTCTTCTATTAAATAGAAAATTATTTTTCATTTGCTATTGTTTACTTGTTAATAGAAAATAGTTTTAATTCAAAGAGATAATCTAATTCAGTATGATATTAAAATTTCTTCTATTTTTTGTTGTAACGTTTTCTATATTGATTTCAATTGTATTGGCTGAAACGATTATAATTGATGACTTGGATTCTGGGTATTCAGAAACAGGTACATGGTCAAGTTTTTCAAACGCGTGTGGCTTCAACGGTGATTATCGATATGAAACTAATGTAGCTTTGCAAAATGCTGCATGGTTGCCTGCTATAAATTCAACAAAAAATTACACAGTTTACGTCCATTATTGTGTTCATTCGGCAAGACCAGTTGCAGTTCCATATACAATTGTTCATGCTGACGGAACTGATATTGTAAATGTCAATCAAACAACCGATGCAAATGGAAATGTCGTCTCAGATCTTTCGCCTTCCGGTTGGAAAAGACTAGGCAGATTCAGATTTACTTCTTTAGGTGGTCAGTATGTTGAACTTGATACCTCAAATTCTGGCGACACATCTGCCGATGCTGTAAACTTCACAACCGACATTTATGTGCCAGGCGATTATTCAACAATACAAGACGCTATTGATGCAGCTGATAGTGGCGACACAATTTTTGTTGGTCCAGGAATATACAATGAGCAGTTGACTATCGACAAAAGTCTAACCTTTATTGGTGATCCTGGATCTAGCCCTGGACCAGGACCCAATGCTCCTGTGATTGATGGTAATGGTGTTGTTGGAAGCGCTATAACAATTGATGCTGGTGTATCAAATGTAACTATCAACGGTTTTGAAATACGCAACTATTCAAACAGACCAACGGGCAATCCTTTCACAACAGGTGGTATTGGAAGCGCAGTTTTGGCATGGAATACAGGAACGTTCAACATCACAGTGAAGAACAATTACATGCACGATTTAGGTTGGAATGCAATTCTAGTTGGAAATGAAGGTCAGGGTCTTCACGACAATTGGTTCGTCGAAGACAACATTGTTAATAACTCAGCGTTTTATGGAATCGAGTTGACTAACACTAAAAATTCTAGAGCGATAAACAACATAATAACCGGCGGAGCAAATGTCATCAATTCAGGGGATAGTTCTCAAGATGCAATTTTAATTCAAACACAAATTCATACTGGCGGTGGGCTCACAGTATCTTCAAACTTAATTGATAATAACATAATCAATGGAACATTAACTAGAGCTGGCATTGAATTTCTTGCATGGGACTCGACCAGTTCATTGAATGCAAAACTAGACAATTTAACAGCTTCCAATAATATGGTAACTGGCTCCATACGGGGATTTTATATTTTTTCTGTGGGTGCGAATGCAAATATTTCCAATTTTAACATCATCAGCAACACTATCAATAGAAATCAAGACGGAATGCAGTTAAGAGATATTCTTGGTGGTAAGCACGAATCAATTAACATAATTGGCAATAACATAATTAACAGCACAGGCAATAGCTCTGGGGTTAACATACGTTCTGGCACATCAGCAGCAGGCATTATTGTTGCTTTCAACAACATCACAGGTAATTCATTTTTTGGCATCAACAATTCCGGTACAGGAACATTAAATGCAGAAAATAATTGGTGGGGAAGCACTAATGGTCCGACACACCCATCAAATTTGTTCAATGTTGGAAATCAAGGCGATAATGTTACGGATAATGTCGACTTCATTCCTTGGCTCGGTGCTCCTTACCCAGCTGGTGTAAGTTTCTCCCCAGTCGCTAATAATGAAAATGAATCATATTCATCAATCCAAGCCGCGATAAACGGTACAAGTCCCTACGGTGTAATCAATGTTAGCATCGGTACATACAAAGAAAATTTGGTTGTCAACAAACCATTGCTATTAGTTGGTCTGAGCAAGTTAGCAACAATTATCGATGCTGATCCTCCAGGCTTAAGTGGAATAACTATAACATCAAACAATGTTGTTGTATCTCAATTCAAAGTTGTTAATTCAAGCGGTGATGCGATTGCCGGCATTAAGATTAACAACAGCGATAACGTAACTGTTAGAAGTTGTGTTGCTACTGAAAATGAAATAGGAATATATATTAGCGATGGTTCAGAAAACAACACCATAGAAAATTGCTGGATTTTCAGCAACATAAACTATGGCATAAATGTAGTTGGAGACAATAACGTAATAAAAGAAAATAGGATTGAAAACAACAGTGAAACAAACACCGGTGTTAATCTCACATCACTATCATCAAACAATTCATTATTTGGAAATATCTTTCTCTATAACGACGGACAAGCTGTAGATAACGGTGCAAATAACACATGGAATAACACAGATAAAGGTAATTTTTGGAGTGACTTCCGTAACAACTCTGGTTATCCCACCTCTTACTTAATTCCTGGAGCAGCAGGTAGCAAAGATTTAAAGCCGATGTCATTTCTAGCTAGAATAATAACAAGAGCTCAAGGGAACGCAATAAACAAATTGCAGAATTATACATCAGTAAACATCTCATCTTCTCGAAACACATTTTTCACATCACTTTCAGAGAGCAATGGGATATTGTCTGGAAGCATAGTTCTATCATTATACTCTACTACAACTGATGGAACTAGAATTTCTACTTCATTAATCATCTACCCCTCAGCAGTTGTTTCAATAAATGAATCTGCATTCAGTTTTCTTGGAACCGGAAAGTTGTCAATATCCATTAACAAAAGAGGGATGAAAACAATACGACAGACATTGAATTTAGATCAAGTAACAGTAGACGGAAACAAAACTTCTATAAACATTGTAGGAAAAATGAATAACGTAACTGTTGTTGATGTCTCAAATATGATTCCTTCTAGTTTCCTGACAAAGTTCGATACGAGGATTAGGATATGAAAAAATTTCTTTTTCTTTTGTCTATAATAATTTCCATTTCACCTGTGCTAGCAATAAATGGGAGATTATTCCTGACTGATGCTTCTTATAGCAAAGAATTATTAATGAATGGCGGATGCAAAATTATACACGAACTAGATGAAGGATTGGCAGCAAACTGTTCACAAGAGTTTATTCAGTCCGCAGGTTTATCCAATAAAATGGATAAATATTTTTTCATCGAGGCATTTTCTGAAAGCAGTGGCTGCTTCATTGGGGAGCAGTATAAAACTGAAGATCTGGATCAAGCAAAATTTCTTGAAGCTGATGAAGTTTGGAATTCAGGGATAACAGGAAAAAATAGAACTGTTGCAATAATAGACAGCGGTGTTGATTACACACATCCAGAATTAAATTCAAGTTATTTGGGTGGAAAAGATTTTGTCAACAACGATGATGATCCAATGGACGATAATGGTCACGGTACACATGTTGCTGGAATAATAACAGCAGATGGTATCAATCCAACAGCCAAAGGTCTAGCACCAGACGCAAAAATAATTGTTGCAAAAGTCTGTGATGCAAATGGAATGTGTTGGGAAAGTGATGTAGTTGCTGGAATTGGGTGGGCAATAAAAGGAATAGATGGGATTGCAAACAGTGGTGATGAACCAGATGCAATTAGCATTAGTCTCGGCTCTAGCAATAGATGGGTATTGGCAAACTGTGACTCTGAATCAATAGCAAGAAAAATTAACGAGGCATTCAATAGTGGAATAAATGTTGTAATAGCTGCAGGAAATTATCCGTTCGGCGTATCTTCTCCTGCATGTTCTAGCAAAGCAATTGCAGTTGGTGCAACCAATTTGAATTCATTAACAAGTTTTTCTGGTAGAGGTTTTTCAATGAAAGATCACGGTGTTGTTGCTCCAGGAGTGAGTGTGTTTTCCACAGTACCAAAAGGTAATTGCATCTTTTGTGACAGTTCTGGATATAAAAGATTGTCCGGCACATCAATGTCAACGCCGCACGTTTCCGCGTTGATAGCGTTGATGAAAAGCAAGAACAGCAATCTAACTGCAAGCTTAGTTAAATTAATTATGTTCAAATCTACACGAGATATATCGTCAGGAATTTTTAGTGAAGATAAAAAGTTAGAAATAGGTTTTGGTTTGATAGATGCTAATATGAGTGTCATCAATGTCCCGGCTGTTTTACCAGTCCAACCTCCATTTCCACAACCGCAACCTTCAACGATTAGATGGAATGACTGCTTGAAATTTTGCTTCGATGGTATTGCAAAAAACATTCCGCAAGTATGCTTTGAAAAATACCCGATAGATAAGTTGGTCAGCAAGGGAAGATGTCCTGGAGAATGAGTAATTCGCAGTAACTTTGGTAGATCACAAAAGAAAAACTTATAGATTTTATTAGTAGCAATTATTCAATATCTAAATAAAGCAGAGCCTTCTTTGTATTTTGCATCTCTAGCACCATATAAAAAACCAACATAAGTATGAAGCAGTTTTGCGATATTAGGAGTTACTGCTTCAACAGCCGCAACATTTCTTGCATGAGTTGTTTCTTCATAAGGAAAATCACGACTTAATTGATATATGCGATTTAAATAATCAGCAAAAGGATACTCCGGTAAAACGCCATCCAAAAATGTTTTTATTCTTTCTGGGCGTGGTAGTGTGTTATCAGACACTATGCCTAGATGTAAATTTCTTAATGGCTTTCTATGTTTTCTTCTAAGTGTAAACCATGTTTCTGCTTCAATACCTGTCATCCCAACATATGGCATACCAAGTAAAACCAAATATATATCTTCAATATCTGTTTCAAAATCTGGACCATGATAGACATAAGTATCACCTGGATATAATGGAATTCCATGCATTCTACCGGATTTTTTAATTAGGAAAAACGTATCTTCATCCATCATTTCTCTTCTATCCAAAAATGGTGATCCGATAACCTGACCTGTATATGCAGGTCTTGATACTGTATTGTATCCAGTTATTACACCTATATCACCGGGCATCAAAACATATCCTTGTTTTAGTCCATGTACATTTCCACCGATAGCATCAGTTGTAATAATAGCAGCCTTATCACCTGCATTTTCTGTTAAATGAGATATTACAGCAGGAATATAACCAACATGAAGTGCTCTTTTATCAAACGAATGGTTTTCATCTTCATCCGAAAAACGATATGTATGCGGTCTTGCACCAAAAATAACAGCACTCCCGCCATCAGGCAATATATGTTTCAAAACTAAAACATTAGGAACTTGTCCGGGAATAACTTTGACTGGTAAAGGCGGTGTTATTCTATCATATGGTATGCTTACACTATTTTTATCTGTAGATGCAGCTAACCTTTGGATCTCACTAGCACCCGTACCTAATATTATTCCCAGTGAAAAATCTTCCACACCACCTATTTTTCTGATAGAAGCTGCAGACTCATCTGTTAATTTGTCAAAATCAAATTTGGAAAGTTGTTGCTGCATTTTTATAAATTCGATTATGAGGTTAAAATTCTATTTTTCTATTTTATAGAAAAGATTAATACAATATTTATATCAAATAGAAACAAAATTTTCCTTTGTCATTAAAATTACTAGCTAATAGTATCAAAAAGCTTTTCTTGTAGCTATCACAAATTAAAATAAATAAGTGATGTGTGCTGATAAAATGAACACAAAACAATTTAATGAGTTTTGGGAAATAAAGTGCCCTCATTGTAACGAAATGATCAATGTTGAAATTTTAGCAAGCACACTGGGTATAGAGAAGTCTCCAATGAAAGCATTAAAGAAATAATTTTTTAATTTTATTTTATATTTTTTCTGCAATTGGTTTTGTAAAAAATTGTGCATATTGTCTCAATCATTATGGCGTGAAAAGATGCGATTCAGGTTCATAAGTAGCAGTTTGACCAAATACTTACCAAGCCCACAGCTAGAGATGCTACAAATTCTGCTTGATCTCTAGTCAATTCTTCAAAGTAATATCCCAATGTCTTTCCAGTTCCGAAAGTAAAATATTCTGGTGGGCTATTTCTGTCATTATATGGCACATGGATTAACAGTGAATATAGGTAATAATCCAAAATATGATTCTATGTCACCATCTCTAGTGACCATGAAATGAAAAGCTCCTCCTCCCATTTTATCACTTTATTAAAACAGATTAACAGATTTAAAATTGATGTTAAACCAAAGAACAAATATGTTGGAGTGATGTCAGTGCAATACAAAGAGGTCATGGGACATCTGAAGTCGATGGGAAACAAAAAAGATCTAGAAGGAATGAAGCGTTTTGGAATTAATACAGAAAAAGCATATGGAATATCTGTAACTTCGCTTAGAAAATTTGCCAAGAAGATTGGGAAAAATCACGAACTAGCTAAACAACTATGGTCGTCAGGAATTCACGAAGCGCGATTATTATCTTGCATTATTGAAGAACCAGAAAAAGTTTCAGAAGATCAAATGAATAATATGGTAAAAGATCTTAATTCGTGGGATTTGGTTGATATTTCTTGTAACGAAGTTTTTAGAAAATTACCTTTCGCATATAAAAAATGTTTTGAATTAAGCTCACGGAAAGAGGAGTTTGTTAAGAGAACCGCTTTTTCATTGATGGCATACTTTGCATGGAACGACAGAAAGATAAGCAACGAAGATCTGATGAATTTTTTTCCGGTAATAAAAAGAGAGTCAACAGACAACAGAAATTTCGTTAAGAAAGCTGTGAATTGGGCGTTGCGTCAGATAGGAAAGAAAAATAAGAAACTTAACAAAGAGGCAATTAAAGTTGCAAAAGAAATTCAAAAAATCGACTCTAAAGCTGCTAAATGGATAACTTCAGGAGCATTAAAGGAATTAACGGATAAAAAAATTCTGGAGCGATTGAAGTAAATATAATATTAGGTAATAGATTAAATCCTTTAATATGAAAACAAGTTTCAATGACAATATATGACGGAATATACCCACAGACATTGAAGTCAAGAATGATAACATCAGGTGAATTTGTTGATTATAATATTGGCAGAATAAGATTCCCATCTTTTCTCAAGAAAAATAGAGATCTACTACTTTTTTCTCATGGTGCTGGCGGGTCAGATCATCCTTTCAGAAAAACGGCATACATAATTAAGGGAAAACATTATGAGATGGATCCTGTAAGATCCGGTTATATGACTGAGATTTATCTCAAAGAAAGAAATACCCGTAATAGAATATGGTATTATAGGGCTAGACATTATAAAATGGGAACTACTAAAGTTGATTGACTGTCTATAATTATATATTCTGTATCAATAAGTTTCACCACTGACTACTCAATAAAAAGCAGCAAAATTTAATGGGAAATATTTTCCTATATTGTTAACATATCACTTCTAACAGATAACAAACATTTCTATTGTGTAATAGCTAAAAGTCCTTAAAATAGAAATAAATTTAATAAAAGGTATAAAAATCTTTTATTTTAAAAGATAAAGAATTTTCTGTTTCTATTACTAAAAATAAAGCGTAAAAAGACGAAAAAAGCTTAAATATTTAATATAACAACTATTCTTATAAAAATTTGGAGGTAACCAAATATGAACAAATTATTGAGTAGGGTATTCGTAACAGCCCTAGCAATAATGGCACTAGTAGCTCCAGTAGCATTAGCAGATACATTTCCAAACAACGCAACTCCAGGAAACCATCCACCACAGATATACATGATAAACTCAAGTTATAATCTGTGTGACGATGGTGCATCCAGACCAGACGGTTTTGATGCTCAATTAGATGGATGCGTAGAAGTCGACTGGAATAGAGAAGACGAATATGCATTCACAGGTGAGCAAATAAACTGGACAGTTGTGGTCAGAGACTTGAATGGTGCTATTGATATTATAACAGCACACGGAACAGTCGATGGCTTGGCTGAAGTAAAGTGTAATGACCATACCAGTAAATACGATAATGGTGATTTTGTTGCGCAAATTCCAGCAAAATTAACAGCACCCGCAGGTTTGAATAAAACCTTCGATAAAGTATTCGAATGTTTGTTAACAGTTGAACCATCTTGGTCAGGTGAAAGTGTTGTCAACATTGAAGCCTTTGATCAAGCAGGATCAGTTAGTACAGACAGTATCTCACAGACTTGGTTCTTTAACCCAGCTGTGTTGATCGACT
>CAYJVB010000005.1:0-36890 GCA_964373575.1 uncultured archaeon
GGATTGGAAAGTGTACATAAACGGCGAGTCGTTAGACAATAGTTTCTTCGATTCTATAGCTATGGATATGTCAAAAATTGATAATAAACTGACAAGCAGTTTCATACATGTAGATAAAGGTGCCCCTGATCCTGAGAAGACAGGTGATATCATTCACATGCATGCCACTGGTGTACCTATATGGATATTTTTCAAAAGCGTTGGGATGGATTTCAATAAAGATTGCTTGACGCTGCCTGATGGCCAAAGGTTTTGTAATGGTGGTAAAAGAACTTTGAAATTCTATGTAAATGGTAAGCCGAATGAGGAATGGGAGAATTACGTGTTCAAGGACTTGGACAAAATCCTTTTATCATACGGGAATGAAAGTGACTTGACGCAGCAATTAAATTCGATTACTAATTTTGTAAAGAACCATTGATGATTTTATGAGAAAGAAATTAAGAAAACGAAATACTGTAAAGTTGAAAACTGCAAGTATTTTTTCTGGAATTTCAGGTAGTTTAAGTTTTCTTGGTGGCTGGCAGATCTGCCACAATTTGTGTCTTGGTATTGTAGCTGCTTTGTCCTTGATAGGAATAACAATAATAGGCATGCCACTATTATTCCTCACTCAATACGTAGTATACTTCTGGTCAGCAGCGGTATTGCTTTTAATACCAACTATTGTAATGTACTGGAAAAATAAGGAACATATGTCAAAGAACTTGATATTAGCTAACATAGGAATAGTTATAGCTGCTATACCATTCGCTTCGTTGCAAAGGTATCAATTGCTATTTTGGATAATTGGTGGTGTTTTAATAGTAATTGTTATCGTCTCTCTACTGAAAAATAAAATTAAATTACAAAAATAAAATAATTCTACAAGCAGCTAATAACCTTTTTAAAACTATAACCTACTATTATAACAGAGTTATATGAAGCTGATAATGCCTTGCGAAACAGCAACAAAATATCTTTTACCTGCATTAAGAGCTTGCATAGCCAATAACTTAGAAAAAAAATATCGCCTAAACCAGGTTGCCATAGCATCTATTTTAGGGGTTTCTCAGGCAGCAATAAGCAAATATCTTGCAGGAAGTGATGACAAAAAAATAAAAAGACTCATTGCTGACAAAAAAATAAAAAGACGTGCTTCAATAATAGCAAAAAGTATAGTTGATAAAAAAGTAAGTAATGAAGAAATAATTGATGTCATGCTAAAAATCTGTGATGAATTAGTAGACGATTATCCAAATCTAGATTAAATATGAATCAGATATATTTTTGCACAGTCTGTAACACAGAAATGGGTAATCGCCATTGCAAAGATGTGTGTCAAAATTGTGGTTTCATAATGGACTGCTCTGATATTTTTGTTTAATCCGTATATATCAAAAGTTCATCAGGATCTTCTAATCGTTTAATTAAATCATTCATAAATGCTGCAACTTCTGCCCCATCTAATATTCTATGATCAAACGTCAAAGATAGAGGAAATATTTTTCTTACAAGAATTTTCGCATCTCTCACAACTGGTTTTTCTTGAATTTTACCTAAACCAAGAATAGCTGCTTCAGGATAATTAATAATAGGTGTTCCAAAAATACCGCCAATAGATCCATAGTTAGTTATAGTAAATGTGCTTCCCTTCAAATCATCAAGTGGTATTCTTCTCGCTCTGGCCTTCTCTGATAAATCCTGTATCTCTTTAGCCAGTTCGATTATACTTTTATCATCAACGTTCTTAACAACAAAAACCATAAGACCGTCTGATGTTTGAACAGCAATTCCAATATTATAATATTTTTTTACAATAATTTCTCCCGTTTCTTCATTAAGGCTGGAATTGAGATAAGGATGCTCTTTCAATGCAGCTAAAAGTGCTTTAATTACAAAAGGTAAGTAAGTCAAACGAACTCCAAAGTTTTCAGCAACTGATTTCTCTTTATCTTTTATTCTAACAAGTTCTGTAATATCTGCTTCATCTGTATGAGTAACATGGGGAATTTTAGTATACGATTTAACCATCTTTTCAGCGATAGTTTTTCTCATTCCTTTTAGCGGAATCTTCAAAACACTTCCATATTTATCAAACGTGACTTTTGGCTCATCAATTTTTTCATCTGTCTTGAATCCAATTTTCTTATCCTCACTAAAACTTTTTACATCATCCTCAGTTATTCTTCCTTCAGGACCACTTCCACTAATATTCGATAAATCTATATTAAGATCTTTAGCCAGTTGTCTCACTTTAGGTATTGCTAAAATTTTGTCATCAGATGGAGTTTGGTCGCCAATTGCTGTAACCTGTGATTGTATTTTTTGGTCTCTTTTAATGACTTCAACGGACTGTGTTTTTTCAGGCAGTTCCTCTCCAGTCTCCCCTATTACAACTAAAATATCACCAACTTTAATAGTATCACCAGGCTTTCCGTTAAGTTTCAATATAACCCCGTCTCTCGGTGACGGAATTTCAGCTACAGCTTTATCAGTTTCAATTTCAGCTAGTGGTTGGTCAGTTTTTACAACATCTCCTTCTTTCGCTAACCATTTTATAAGCTCGCCTTCATGAATACCTTCTCCTATATCTGGAAATCTAAATTCAAAACTTATAGTATCACCCTCAAAATTTCACCACATTTTTAACTTCTGTTAATATCCTATATTCATCCGGTATATAATTTTTCTCCAATTTAGCTAATGGTACAATTGTATCAAAGCCTGTTACCCTAACAACAGGTGCTTCCAGATACAACAAAGTTTTCTCCATAATTATAGCAGAAACCTCAGCACCTAATCCACAAGCCTTAGGAGCTTCATGAACAATAACGCATCTTCCCGTTTTCTTAACAGAATTAACTATTGTATCATAATCTAACGGTGAAACTGTCCTAAGATCAATAGCATCCGCATAAATATTCTCTTTCTTCAGCATGTCAGCAACTTTAACAACTGTTGGCATCATAGCACCATACGAAATCAAAGTAACATCACTCCCTTCTCTAAGAACATTTGCTTTACCAATTGGAACAGTATAATCATCATCAGGCACCTGCTGTTTGAATGCCCTGTAAAGTCTCAATGGCTCAAAAAAAATAACAGGATCCGGATCTCTTATCGCAGAAACCAACAATCCTTTCGCATCATAAGGTGTGGAAGGAATAACAACCTTCAATCCGGGTGTATGAATAAATATGGTTTCCATACTTTCTTCATGATGTTCCAATCCTCTACTTACCCAGCCATAAGGAGTTCTAACTACCAATGGGCATGTAAATCGTCCTCTTGATCTATTTCTAATTCTAGCTGCATGTGATATAAGTTGATCAAGCGCGGGATAAATGAAGCCGCTGAATTGAATTTCTGCTACTGGCCTTAAGCCATAAACAGCCATACCAATAGAAGCCCCAACTATTCCGGATTCGCTTAACGGAGTATCGATAACCCTTTCATGACCATATTTTTTCAACAACCCTTCTGTCGCCCTAAATACTCCACCATCTATTCCAACATCTTCACCAAGCACAAGAACGTTTTCATCTCTTTCCATTTCCTGCATAAGAGCAAGATTTACAGCCTGTATTATGTTAATATCACTCATGGAAATCGAAACTCTTCTTTTTCGTCAGCAGGCTTTACTTGAGCTTGAGGTCGGTCAGAAATAATTTTTTCAAGATATTGTTTTTGTTCTTTCAATTCTTCTGTCATGTCTTGATAAACATAATCGAAAAACTCAGAAGGTTTAGCAGGAGATGTTGATTCGAAATCTTTTACAGCTTTATCTATAATTTCACTAACTTCTTTTAACAATTTTTCTTCATCACTCTTATTCCACAATTTGTTTTTCTCCATGTATAACCGCAATCGTAAAATGGGATCTCTTTTCTCCCACTCTTTAACTTCCTTTTCATCTCTGTATCTAGTCGAATCATCAGCGGTTGTATGATGACCCATTCTATAAGTAAAGCATTCTATTAATGCTGGACCATTTCCAGCCTTAGCTTTATCAATTGCATCTTTAGTTGCTTTGAATACAGCAAAAACATCGTTACCATCAACTTGTATACCTTCAAAACCAAATGCTATTGCCTTCTGTGCAAAAGTTTCAGTAGCTGATTGCCTATTCCTAGATACAGATATTGCATATTGATTATTTTCCACAATGAAAACAACAGGTATTTTGAACACACCGGCAAAATTCATCGCTTCATTAAAATCTCCTGTGCTTGTCCCAGCTTCACCGGAATAAACGATAGTGGAAATTTTAGAATTTTTTTTCATTGCACCCCATGCAAAACCAACAGCATGTAAAGGTTGAGTTCCAACAGGAATTGATAAAGTGAAAATGTTAATATCAGCAGGAATTTTTTGTCCTCTTTCATCTCCGCCCCAGTATTGCAAAATCATATGTAATGGCACTCCTTTTGTTATATATGCACCCATATTTCGATAAGTTGGAAATATCCAGTCCTCTTTATTTAATGCAAACGCTGACCCCACGTCACTGGCCTCTTGTCCTTTTATAGGAGCATATGTTCCAATTCTTCCTTGTCTTTGCAAATTCCACCCTTTTTCATCAAAAAATCTAGTGATAACCATTAACCTATACAGTTGTTTAATCTGATCGTTAGTTAATTTTGGCATCAGTTCTTTGTCTATATTACCATTCTCATCTAGAATTTGTAAATAATCCACTGAAAACTTTGCAATAGTTTTTCTAACCAAGAAATCACCGTATTCCTATTAGATATGTAAGTTTTTTCTATTTAATATAACATTTGACTATAACTTAGACCAATTTATTTTTGATAAGAATTTTAAGTAAATTAATAGATGTGTTAGTCCAAGACGCGTTTCTATTTGAATGAACAGAAAACCATATTTTCTTCTGTTTTTCCCATAATGTAATTTCTAGAGTACCTTTTTGCATGTCTTTTTTTACATGCCAGTGTATGCAACCAGGATATTTTGAAAGAGTTCCTTTCATGGTTATTTTTAATTTTTCCAGTTTGCAACATTTCTCTATAGTTTTATCAACATCAGAAAATTTGCTATTACTAGGAAGGTGAACTTCAATTTTCTCCACAGAATTACCAAAAATTATAGATGACTGTATAAGATATTAAAGGTTACTCCAAATAATTAATTTGAGATATGAATGACAGAAGCCAAATACAAAATAATTTATGACAGAGATGCTTGTATCGGCGCTGCATCTTGTGTTGCTATTCACCCGAGTAGATGGCAATTAGACCCTGAAAACAAAGCCATTCTAATCGAAGGCAAGAAAGGCGACAAGCCCAACATCTTCGAAAGAGAGATAGATGACGCCACATTTCAAGCTGATTTAGATGCAGCTAAATCATGTCCGGTTAACTGTATCCATATTATAGATCTCAAAACAAAGAAACAATTAATTTAGCTAAACAGGTTGCTTATTGCCCTTATTGTTGACAAAATTAAATTTTCCAAGTTAAATAATATTTTCTGAATTAAGGATTTTTTCATCGTTTCGTTTTGATCTGAAGAAGTTTCATCAGCCAAAGTTTCATTTATTACAATTTTCTTAGGTTCAACAAATTCACCTGAAAATCCGGAAACCACTATCTCTTGCTGATCAATAGAATTGATGCACTTAACGAAATCCTCATAATCATCAGAAGAACATGGTTTGAAACTCAAATTCATAGCAGTAAAGTATATTGTATTGTGTTCTTGAGAATCAATAACTACATGATCAACACTAGCCAACTTTTGATAGGCCCCCTTTAACGAATCAATTCCATTATTTTGAACAAATTCACGTATTACCAATTCGCTATATGCGTAACCAAACTCTCTTTTGTCAGGATCTTTAGTATTCCAAACTTTCATGAAATCTTGGTTATTTTGATAATAATTCCACAAATCCTTTATATCACCTTTTGGTAAAAGTAAATAATTCTTACCATTTTGTGATATTGGGACATCATTCCCGAATAGCGACGGTTGAGGAACATTAAGTAAATCATCAACAAGATGCTCAACAAATTTACCCATACCTTCATCAAACCAAACAATTTGAGATTGATCCCATGAAAGTATCTTAGCATTATAACCATGTGTTAATTCATGTAAAATTATACTGACGTTAGTATCTCGACGAACAGCAGATTCTCTAATAATAATTAAACCACCGGGAATGTGTGTAGCAGCAGCCCAACTATTGATTTTTTGATCAAACTCTTGATCCGGCAATATAAGTAATGGAAACTGTTTAAAAGGTAGTCTTACGCCAGTAACATTGGATACAATAGAATAAAGCTTATCTGCTAAAGTTGCATCATAATCTCCAAAAACAATAAAATTGTCATATTTTTGGCCATTAGGACTGAAAAACAGTTTTATATTGACAGGTCCTATTCCCTGGAATGTAGTTAAATTATCACCATAAAACTCGGCAAAACCAAATGAAGAGTACCCAGATAATACATCTGCTATATCAGTTTCAACAAAAGTCTTTTTGCCAGCTAGACCCGATAGTGAAAGTTCAATACTATAAACTGGTTTAAAGTTATCATTAACAGCTTTTTCTATAACACTATCAATGTAAACATATCTTACATTAGATCTTCTGAAATTAGTAGAAAATGTTAATTTATTTTGATTTAGATTATAGTTCTTTATTTCACCAACGTCATCATGAATAGAAATCAAAGATGAATTCTCAGGTAAAGACCAAACAACTTCCCAGACATTAATTGGGTCTTCATTGTCCAAAACCAAAGTAGTATTAAGCCTAATGTTACTGCCTTCTGTTTTGAATTTATAAAAAGTTGTGGCTTCTGCAACAGAAATAATGAAAAGAGCTGAAACAAATACTATAACCATAAACTTAATATCAATCATCTTGATTTTATCACCCCAATTCTTGGACAGTATGGCTTGATAACACACATGCTACATTTTGGACTTATTGGCACACATATATTTTGTCCCCAAGTAACCAATAAATCATTATATTTCACCCAAAATTTCTCAGGTAATTTTTTTCTCAGTTCCATTTCTGTTTGCTCGGGTGTTCTTGTTTTAACAATACCAAGTCTATTAGATAATCTGTTAACATGAGTATCAACTGGTATACCCAACTTTCCAAAAGCTTGAGTCACAACAATGTTAGCTGTTTTTCTCCCAACGCCTTTAAGTTTCAAAAGTTCATCAATTTCATCAGGTACTTCAGAATTGTAATTTTCTATTAATGTTTTGCTAATTTCTTTTATCCTTTTAGCCTTAGTTTTATAGAAACCTACAGGGTATATAGTTTCCTCAATTTTATTTACATTTAATAGTATCATTTTTTCAGGGGTATCAGCAAGTTTAAACAATCGTGAAGCAGCTTTTTCTGTGACAACATCTTTTGTTCTCAAGCTAAGAAGACAAGCTATTAGTATCTTATAAGATGTTTCTTCCATATTTGACATTTCTGTTACAACAGGTTTCTTAAATTTTGGAACTTCTTTTTCAAGAATTTTTATTATTTCTTGCACTCTTTCTTTTTCATCCATATATTATTCTATTAGAAAAGCTAATTTAACATTTATCTAAAAGGGTGCATAGCGGTTAACTTTTTCTATATAATAGCAAATAATTATACTATGAATACTGATTTCCTGATAAAACTAATGGAAACGTTTGGCCCAACAGGCAGTGAAGAAGAAGTAAGAAAAATTGTGATGGATGAAATCAAGCCTTATGTCGATGAAGTAATGATTGATAAATTTGGTAATCTGATTGCACACAAGTTTGGTAACCAACCAAAGATTATGCTAGCTGCACATTTAGACGAAATAGGGCTGATGATAAAGAAAATAGATGATAATGGCAGAGTTTATTGTTCTAGTGTGGGTGGAATCAATCCAATAACATTGTTAGGAGAAAGGGTTCACATAAATTCAAAAAATGGAAAAATTTATGGGATATTAACAACTAGAGAAATTAGTGATAATTTGGACTTTCCTCCAAAAACAAGTATCAGCGATCTCTTTGTTGATACGGGACTAAGCAGAAGCGATCTCATAAAAAAAGGTGTTCAACTTGGAGAATATATATATATCGAACATAGTGCAGGAACATTGGGATCTAGCGATTATATTTATGGGAAAGCTGTGGATGATAGGGTTGGCTGCTATATACAAGTAGAAGTGGCAAAAAGATTGAAAAAAATAAAACAAGAAATCTATTTCGTTTTTACAGTACAAGAAGAAATTGGTGCTCATGGTGCCACTGTCGCCTCATGGAACATCTCACCTGACTGGGCAATTGCCGTAGATGTAACAGATTCGGATGACTTGTCCTCAATGCCAACAAAACAACTAGGCAAAGGCCCAACAATAACAGCAAAAGACTATGGAACAATAGCAAATAAAACTTTGAATGAATCGCTCAAGAATATTGCAAAAAAAAGAAAAATCAATTTGCAGATAGATGTCACGGATTTTGGCCTAACAGATGCATTAAACATTTCTTTAGCAAAGGGCGGTGTCCCCGCTACTATCATAGGTGTTCCCGTAAGAAATCTCCACACCGCTGTTAGTGTTTGTCATAAAAAAGATATCGAGCAAACAATTGTATTACTTACAGAGTTATTGAAAAATCCCCCCAAAGTAGTTTAACTTTATATGCAATGTATTTCTATAAATTACAAAATACTTAATAGAATTATTTTAGTTAATTAAAACAATATATGAGTGATTCGTATGCCTGAATTTATTGAACAATTTGCCGATGAATGGGGACCCGAGCATATTATTCAAACTTATGACCCTAAAACAAAAATGAAGGGAATTCTAGTAGTAGATAACACCGCGTTAGGTCCCGGCAAAGGTGGCATCAGAATGACTCCTTCTGTTACTGTAACTGAAGTTTTTAGATTAGCACGAGTAATGACATGGAAAAACGCACTAGCTGAATTGCCTTTTGGAGGAGCAAAATCGGGGATTATTTACGATAAAACTGTAGATAAATCAGTCTTAGTCAAATCCTTTGCTCGTTCAATTAAACACTTTATACCGCTTAAATATGTCCCGGGTCCGGATATTAATACAACTGAAAAAGAAATGGGCCTAATAGCAAATGAATTAAAGAATAAAAAAGCCGCTACCGGGAAGCCAAAAAATATGGGTGGTATACCTCATGAATTGGGATCAACAGGTTTCGGTGTTGCTCATGCAACTAAAGTAGCACTTACCCATAAAAAAATGAAAGTAGAGGGAGCTACAATTGCTGTAGAAGGATTTGGTAATGTTGGAACATTTACAATAAAATTTTTGTCTGAATGGGGCGGAAATATAGTTGCTTCAAGTGACAGTAAAGGTGTCATATATAATAAAAATGGATTAGATTATGAAAAATTAATGGAAGTTAAGAAAAAAACGGGTACTGTGATTAACTATAGACCAGGAAAGGTTTTGCCAGGGGATAAAATTTTTGAATTACCTGTAGACGTTTTAATTCCTGGCGCATTACCTGATGTAATTAACGAAAAAAATGTAGATAGAGTTAAGTCAAAAGTTATTGTTGAAGCAGCAAATATTCCAGCAACTCCAGAAATAGAAGCTAGACTGCATAAAAAAGGTATTTTAGTAGTTCCTGACTTTGCAGCAAATGCTGGGGGGGTAATTTCAAGTTATGTGGAATTTATAGGTAAAACTCCAGATTTTATGTTTAAAACAGTTGAGACAAAAATCAAGAAGAACATCAAGTTAGTTTTAGATTTAGCTGAAAATAGAGGAATAAAACCAAGAGATGCTGCATTGCAAATAGCTCAAGAGCGTGTTAAAAAGGCGGGAAATAGGTAATTAGTGAAAAATATTTTTGGCGTACTCAAATAACTCTGGATGAGATAAATCACAATAACAGCAATTGCTGGAATTCCCATAACATGCCAAATATAGTATAAAGAATCTACCGAAGAATAACCAATTTGTTCAGAAGAAATATTTGGATAGGGGTTATTCGGCAAATATGATCCTAATAACGGTATCCAATACACCCACTTCTGCATCAAAAAAGAATATAGATTCAACGTTTTAAATTACTACTAATAATGATTTAGTAGATAAAGATGAAAGTAGCAGTAGTCAGTCAAAAAAATAATGATGCCCTATTAAAAATATTGAAAAATAATGATTTTGAAATTACAAGAACGAAGCCTGACATTATAGTTGTAAATGGTGGGGATGGAACTATATTATATAGCGAAAGATTGTATCCAGGAATACCAAAGATAACTCTTAAAACTAGCAAAATATGCAGAAAATGTGATTATTCACCTAAAATTTTTGATGCTATATTGCACAAAATTAAGGAAAATAAATACAAAATAATCGAGATGACAAAAGTTGAAGCCAGTTTTAAAGGAAAGAAACTTGTAGCGTTAAACGAAATTCAAGTAAGACATAAAAATCCAACTGTTGCTATTCGATTTTCTATTTCAATAAATGGCAAAAAAATAGACAATATAATAGGAGATGGAGTAATTGTCGCGGGTCCATTTGGTTCTACAGCCTATTACAAATCTGCAGGTGGAAAGGCATTCGACAAAGGATTGGGTATAGTTTTGAATAATATATACACAAATAGCAAAAAGAATTTCATTGTCAGCGAAAAAAGTAGAATAGAAGTAAGAATAAACAGAGAATATGCCTTGCTGCTGAGAGATAATGATAATAAATTCTACACGATTAAACCCGGAGAACGAGTAATAATAACTAAATCAAATGAAAAAAGCAAATTTATAGTATTTTAGTCCGAAAAAATCAAAATGCTTATCTACTGAAAAAACAAATTTATTATAGTGAGTTTATGGCAAAGAAAAAAGCTAAAGCTAGAAGATAATAAATTATTTTGGGCGTAATCCTATTTCCTGATTTTATGGGGGATTACCTCCTTTATTATTTTTAATTCCTATATGCTTGAAAACAAAAATGATGTTATAAAAACTCGATTACATATTCTTATTTCAGGAAAACCCTTTTGTCACAAACTTTGGCTCAGTTGATATAATACATTAAGTTCTAGTAGTTATAATGGGTTTATCTCTAACCACAATGGTTTCCTCTGTTTGCGCAACAAAACCTCTCGATTTTTCTCTTAATGGGGGATATTCATATAATATTCCCTTACCAACAAGCTCCTTCAATGCCATATGCAACGAAACAGCGTTACTTACTCCTTTCAACCATCTTTTAGCAAATGGCAAGGTTTTATATTCTTCTATTATTTTTCGCAATATCATCTTAGATTCTCTCATTCTAACCGCTCCAGGCTTAACAAACATATATATCAGAGTCGGCGTTGATTCAACTACCCATCCTTCTCCATTTGTGGTGAAAACCTCCATTGCGATTACGTCATCTTCCTTCAATTTATTTTGAAGTGTCGTTTTGCTATTAGGAATTGATATGTGGGCATGTTGAGTGTATTGGTCTAGAGAATGGCCAGCAAGATTTCTAACAGGATTGAAACCGTGGCTAACAACTGTTTCTTCTACTATTTTTGATAATTCAGCAACTGTTTTTTCAGGAGCGACTTCCTTTATGAAGGCTTCTAACGCATCCTCACTCGCTTTCAAAAGTGGATCTGAGTTCTCACCTATCCTCATACATACAGAAGTATCAGCAATGTAACCATCAACCTGCACGCCTAAATCAACTTTAACCAAATCGCCAGTTTTGAAAACTAAAGTATCATTAATATCAGGTGTGTAATGTGCCGCTATATCATTCACAGAAACATTAACAGGAAAAGCTAGGCCGGCTTCTTTTTTAATCTCTTCCTCAATCAACTCCGCAATATTTATAGCTTTAGCACCATCCTTAATTTGTTTTTTCGCTAAATCTTTCATTTTTGATGCAATGCTTCCAGCTTTTTTGTATTTTTCCAATATTTCTTTCTCCAATAAAACCACTATTAAAAGTATATATTTTAATTATAAAAATGCTATTAATTTATGTGAAAAGGATAATTGTTCTATATTTGATTTTAGTTCTACTTTTACCATTGGTCCAGTCCGTCCCAGAGTTTTATCCTAACCCAAATAGCAGTGTTAGAATAGCTTTCATATCAAAGTATGACTCTAGAAGCATGGATATAAACACATTCAACTATTTTTTACAAATCAAAGATAAGTTCTCTGTTTATATTATTAAAGATGAATGGATTGAAAGGAACACTAACGATTGGCAGAATACCTACCCTGTCTCAGATGGTTTTTTCATAATGTCACTGAATGATTCTATGTTAAAGGAATCAGGGAATAATTTTTGTGGAAATTTAAGAATAGTTTTAAATAAAACAAAAGGTGTGGCTTTTGCTGGAAATTCTTTACGTGTCGATAATACTTTGATTGAGAATACGTCTGGTCTGATTGGAAAATGGGGTTTTGATGAAGGTTCTGGATCTAGTGCTTTTGACTCAAGTGAAAATGGGTGTATTTATGACTCTACTTTTAATTTAGCACTAGTAAAAAAGAATACTGAACTAAAAAATAACAACATTGTAATAACAAATAATCATGTTGTAACATCAGGTTATCAAAAATCAGCATATAATTTAGGTGTTAAAGATAGTCTTCATACAGTTATTTCACCCACGAATGGAAATATATTAGCTGTTTCTTATGGTGATCCTGATGGTAGTAACACCGGACTAAGAGACGATAATTATAGTGCCTTGACAGTCTGGGAGGGACTTACTTATCGTGTTGGTGCTTGGAGCGTGAACACTTCAGACTTGACTAATTGTAGTAACTGTCTTGGGTGGAACCTCTTAACTAATTTGTTAACTTGGATATCAAATACAAGCGACATGGGTTTTAAAGTTAAAACGGATAAAGATACCTACGCTCAGGAAGACAGAGTAAACATTAATGTCAACTCACCTGTAGCTTTAATGACAATAAGTGGACAGATGATTTATCCAGATGGAAGAAAATTTAGTCTGATATTTACAGGTTCTGATAAATCTTGGAGTAGTTACTATCCTCTATTTAATGAAGATCCAACAGGCGGATATACAATAAATGTAACTTCAAATAATTTTGTGGCTTCAAAAGCAATCAAAGTTCAACCATTTGACTTAATAATAAATATAAACAATCAAACAAAGCAAACTGTACTAAACATAATATCAGCAAGTAAGGATGGAACCATTCATAATGATGTTAATACTCAAATTCTTATAATAACGCCATCTTCACAGTCAAGACAATTCAATTACAGTTCTAATGGGAACGTAACAATAATATACAATACAACGGAATATGGAAGATTTTCAGTAAGTGTACTTGCTGTAGATTCACTACAAAGAGTAGTAACTTTTTCAAAGAATTTTTATTTCTATCCAAAAGTTCTGTCGTTAAGCCCCACAAGCGTAACTAGAAGACCAAATAAATTAATGACTCTAACAGAAACTATAGATTTAACCAATAGAGAAATTGCCACGTTAACAAATATTCAAGTAATAAAAAGCGGGGATATTAGTAGCTGGATAGTACTAGATAGTACGACCATTCCTAATTTAAATCCATCTAGTAGCAGAACATTTAGTTACAGAATTAATATTCCTAATGTAGCTGATGGCAATTATACAGGTAGTATAAGACTTTCATATGACCAAGGTGAGGTCAATTTACCAATATTGATAAGAGTGGAAAATAAAAGTCTGTTAACATTAAACATAACAGAAATTGAAATCAGAGCAGATAGAAGTTCTATTATAACTGAAGGTGTGTTAATAAAAAACAACCTTAACACAAACATTACCAATGTAACAGTAAATAAAAGTGGAGAAATTAAAGATTGGATACAATTAAACAATAGTAACTTAGGTGATGTACAAGTAAATGGAAGTAAAATTTTGCAGATAAGAGTAGTAGTTCCAAATGTAACAGATAACGAGTATACAGGCAGTATAATAATTTCTTACGATCAGGGAATGGTAGAAATACCGATAAATATTATAATAGGACTTAAAAAGAAACTTGATATTAATGTTACATCTATAACTATAGATACTCAAAGGAACACAATTATTGAAGAGGGTTTATTAGTTACAAACAATCTCGGTACAACAATAACAAATGTTACTTTAAACAAAGGGGGCGAAATTCAAGACTGGATTACCTTAGATAATAGAAGTTATCCAAATTTGACTTCAGATAACAGCACGAATTTCAATTTTAAAATAGCCGTCCCGAATGTTGTTGATGGGAATTATGCAGGATTTGTGGAAATAACATATTCAAATAAAAACATCAAAATACCAATAAGTATTCAAGTAAAATCACAGCAAAAACTTGAAAATTTTGCTGTTAACCCATCAAGTGTTTCCGTTTATACCAGTATTGATAAAACTAAAACAGTAAAATTAAATCTGGTGAACAAAGGACCTGAAAAGATAATTATCAAATCTGCACAAATCAAAGGCGAATTAACAAATTATGCAACAATAACCAATCAACCCAACGAAATAGAATATGGAACAGATAAGGAATTGGAAATAGAATTGAATCCTAAGAATATTGTTGTAACAGATGTTAGCAAACTAATAACAGGATATTTAGCTATAGCGGCTGAATCTCCTGATGGAGAAACTTCTTTAACAAAAACTATTCAAATATCGTTTAGAGTAGTTGCTAATCCAACACCAAAGGTTGAAGATTTATCAAACAAAATCAACGAAGCTGAAAAGGAGATATTAAAAATTGAGAGTGATATAGATGTCAGTGAATTAAAAAGTGAAATACAGAGCACAAAACAAGACACAGATGATGTGAAAAAATTATATGAAATAGGAGACTATGAAGGAGCTTTGAATAAAATAACGAACATCGAGAAAAATATAGCTAGAATTAAATCTGAAACAGAAAACAAAAGGAAGGAAATAGGACAGAATGCATTGAATCAAAGATCAAATACTATAAAAAATATTTTAGACTCCATAAAGGCAACATCAAAATACATAGTAATATTATTAGCCATAGGCGTTATTGGAATTATAGTATGGATTGTTTATAGAAAAACTAAAGAATCAAAAGAATATAATTGGTTATATAAGAAATGGGGTAAAAAATAATTATTTCGAAAGCCATTTCGCAAGTTTTATTTGTGTTTTCCCAGATAATACTTGTCCTTCTGTTAAATATAACGATATTCAGAATAAAATGCTTTTATCTTTCTTTATATAAATGAAATTTTTTAAGTAAATTAACGCTTGAATCTAAATATGAAACCAACAGTTTCTTATCTTTAGCAAGAATGTAAACCAATAATAAAGTACCTATGACGTCAAAGATTGCAGTAAATACTGAGTAGCGAAAGCTAAACGGACCAATCGGAAAAGCATAATCGATAAATGGATAAAACCATGGAACAAAAAATGGTAAATCCTCTAACAAGTGAAGAAAATATCCAAAGACTATAGCAAGAGTTATTTTCGTATTTCTGGTCAATATATATGAGAAAACAAATGATAGAACTAATGCAAGTAATGTATGACCAATATATCGAGCAGCTGGAGCCAAACCAAAAATATTTAACGGCTTGTCGATTAAATCAGGTAATAATACACCTATAGCAGCATAAATTGGTGATAATGAAAACATATAAGCCAGGAAAAAAGTTATGCCGACATGTCCTGGAATAAACATTAAGAAAATATGTAAAACTAAATTAATAAAATTAATAGAGAAATTAAGAACATTATTCCTGTAACTTTATGCTGACATGAACATTTTGTGGTATTTGAACCCTTAAAACTTGTCTCAAAGCTCTGTCATCAGCTTGAAGATCAATAAATCTTTTATGAATTTTCATTTCCCATCGATCAAAAGTAGCATTACCATGACCAGTACCATCTCCACATGGTGTTTTCAATGTAACAACTTTTAGTTTTTTTGTAGGCAATGGTACAGGACCTTTCCAATCCACACCAAGTTTTTTAGCAATTCCTATTATCTCTCGACAAATCTCATCAAGTTGTTTTGAATCTTTACCCGACAGTTTTATCCTCGCCATTTGCATAATTATCGCTCACTATATAGTTTATGGTAGATTTAAATATATTTCGATGTGATTCTATTGAATAATTAATTCAATAAAAATAGGTGATTGATTAAAATCCGTACCAACGTTTTCTTCTTTTATTTCCCTCAACAATGTTTCTTCTTCTGTTTCGTTGCCTTCTGGCCTTCCGCCTAAACTAGTCCAAATATCTTTACCTACTTTTCTAACCATAAAGAATTTGTTGTCATCAAATCATTTAGTAGCCTTAATAACATCCAAAACAATTCCTGCTGCTACAGTTGTACCCATATCTCTAATAGCAAATCTAGCTAATTGTGGTATATCAGCCTGTTTCTCAACAACTAATGGTTTTGTGGGAACAACTTTGATTCTTGCAGCATCACCTGTTTTAATGAAATCTGGTTTCTCTTGCACAACCGCACCCGTTTTAGGATCAATTTTTGCAATAATCTCTTCAACCTTGCATGCAACAGAAGCTGTACCAATATGGAAAACAGGGGTATATCCGGCAGTTATAACTGTCGGGTGTTGCAAAACAATAATTTGTGCTGTAAATTCTTTAGCAACGGATGGGGGATTATTCGTTAGACCGCAAACATCTCCTCTTTTAACATCTCCTTTTCCGATACCACGTACATTAAATCCTACATTATCTCCTGGCCTAGCTTCCGGTTGTTGTTTATGGAACATTTCAATTGTCTTTACTTCACCCACTGCACCAGAAGGCATAAAAACAACTTTATCACCAACTTTCAAAACACCTGTATCGATTCTACCAACAGGAACTGTACCTATTCCTGTAATTGTATATGCGTCCTGAATTGGAATTCTCAATGGCTTATTTACAGGTTGTTCTGGTGGTGTTATTGAAGCGTCCATAGAGTCAACTAAAGTAGATCCTTTATACCAAGGCATCTTATCAGATTTTTTAACCACATTATCTCCAACAAAAGCTGAAACAGGAACAAAAGGTATTGTATCAACTTTATATCCAACTGATTGTAACAATTTCTTTACATCGGTAACCAAAGCATTGAATTTAGTTTCATCATAATTAACTGCGTCCATTTTGTTTATTGCGACAATAAGTTGATTTATTCCCAATACTTTCAAAAGAAATGTATGCTCTCTTGTTTGATCTTGAATTCCTTCACCAGGCTTAACTGATACAACAAGAATAGCAGCATCTGCTTGTGAAGCACCTGTGATCATATTTTTAACAAAATCCCTGTGGCCAGGTGCATCAATTATAATATAATAATATTTCTTTGATTGGAAAGGCGTATGCATAATATCAATAGTCAAACCTCTTTCTCTTTCTTCCTTTAGTCTATCCATTAAGAAAGCGAATTCAAAGGTCTCTTTCTTTAACTCTTTGGCCAATTCTTTCATTTTTCTTAACTGATCTTCTCTGACAGATCCTGAATCAAATAATAGTCTTCCTATTAATGTAGACTTTCCAGCATCTACGTGTCCTGATGACATAACATTTAACTTCATCATTTCGGCCAATTTATACACCTCCAAATATCAAATCTATTTATCTTCAGTTTTTAAATTTATTCTGGTTTTGGTAACTCTTCAGGTAAACCTTTTCGTTTTCTTATCTTCTTTATGGTTTGATCCTGCAAGTCTTTTGGTAACCTCTCGAATATAACATCTATTAAACTATAAAAACCTTTCCCTCCAGTAGCAGACTTAAGTGCCGAATTAAACCCAAACATTTCTATAACAGGAAGTTTAGCTTTGATCATAGTCACACCCCTATCTTCTTCCATCTCGAGAATTTGCCCTCTTCTGTTTTGTATCTCTTTAATAGCTCCACCCATTACCTCTCCAGGAACATCTATTCTAATGATTTGTTTTGGTTCAAGTAAAACAGGGTTCCCCTGAAGTATTCCATACATTATTCCCCACCTTATCGCAGGTAAAACTTGACCAGGGCCTCTATGTACAGGATCTTCATGCAACTCAGCATTATACAACGTGACTTTAATACCAGTACACTGTTCTTTAGTTAGTGGTCCCTCGTCCATTACATGTTTAAAGGCTTCTTTCAACATTTCTTCAGCCTCATTTAGATATTGAATACCCTTTGTTGCATCCACGAACATACTTTTATTATAAATAATCCAAATATTTTTAACTTCCTGTGCGCTCATTCCTAAATCCATTAATTTTTTTATTACATCTGGGTGTTTTTTCTTAAAATCAACTTCTGAAGAAATTTCACCCTTTGACATAGCTTCTCCAATTTTTTCGTCCATTGGCTCAACATACATGTAGAATTTATTGTGCTTGTTTGGAGATTTCCCTTCAACATTTTGTGATTTAGCACTAATTGTCTCACGATAAACTACAACGGGCGGTGAAGTTTCTACTTCTAGTCCCTGTTCTTTCAGTTTTCTTTCAACTTTCGCATCAAGATGAAGTTCACCGAGTCCTGAAACCAGATATTCCCCAGTTTCCTCATCAATTTTAACTTTTATTGTAGTATCCTCTCTTTCTAACTTTTTAAGAAATATTATAAGTTTGTTTAAATCTTGTGGTTTTTTGGGTTCAATTGCCTTAGTAACAACAGGTTCAAATATGTGAGTTATTTGTTCAAATGATTCTATAACATGTTCAGGGTCACATATAGTTTCACCGGAAAATGCTTCTGCGAGGCCAACAATACCAACAATATTACCGGCAACAACCTCCTCAACCTGAATTCTGTGAGGACCTTTGTAAACACTGACTTGTTGTATTCTCTGTTTTTTATGCTGTCCTATCAAATAAACTTCTTGTCCTCTAGTCATTTTTCCAGAAAAAATTCTTGCAGTGGCGACGTAACCAGCGTGAGGATCTGGATTTAATTTTGTAACAACAGCTGATAATATTCCATTAGGGTTAACATCAATCATGTTTTTCCCAACATCACTTTCTAAGTCTCCTTTCCAAATTTTTGCAATCCTATATTTTTGAGCAATAAGTGGCGAAGGTAAGTGTGTTATTATCATATCCAAAACAACTCGGTGCAATGGTGCTTTCTTGGATAATTCTGCGTCGTTTTCTTGCATTGTTAAATCTATAATATCTTTGAATGTTATCCCGTGATTTTTCATATAAGGAACAGAAATGCCCCATTTTCTTAGAGCAGAACCAAACGTGACAGATCCATTTTCAACATTAACTAGCCACTTCTCTTTGAATTCTTCCTCTACATATTTTTGAATTAAGTAATTGACTTCACTGATAATCTTCATAAATCTTTCTTGGATCTGATCCGGAGTTAATTTCAATTCTCTGATTAGTCTATCAACTTTATTAATGAAAAGAACTGGTTTAACTCTCTCTCTTAAAGCCTGCCTTAAAACTGTTTCAGTCTGTGGCATTATAGTTTCTACTGCATCTACCAAAACAATTGCCCCATCAACCGCACGCATAGCTCTTGTTACGTCTCCGCCAAAATCAACGTGTCCCGGTGTGTCGATAAGATTAACAAGATAGTTTTTATCCTTGAATTTGTGAATCATGCTAGCATTAGCAGACCATATTGTAATACCCCTTTCCTGTTCTTGTGGATCAAAATCCATGAACAATTGTTTGCCTGCTAACTCTTCAGAAATCATGCCTGCACCAGAAAGTAGATTATCAGAGAATGTAGTATTATGTATAAACATACCTTCAGCAACAAAATTATGATTATCAGGAACTGTAAAATCGTAAACAAATTCTTCGTTTATGACTTCTAATGATTTAACTTCAATAAATGCTAATTCTGGATTAAAAAATTTATTAATTTTTTCTGGTGGTATGTTATAATTCTCACAAACTTCGGTTGCTTTTTTAGAATCGTTGATTCTTAATAACAAATTCCCACTTGAAACCGATATTGGTATTTTATCAGAAACTAGGCTACCAGAAATTCCTTGAGCTAAAAATTCGGCTTTTAATAGCTTCTCTTCTAAATTGAATCCTATTTTTTCTATGAAATTAATTAAAGATGTTCCACTTAAGGATATAGTGTTATCTTTCTCAATTATCGGAATGCAACCAAACCTCAACAAAAATAAACTCAAATCTTCTATCATCCGATTACTTGCTGATGATATTGTTATTGCTCTTCTACTCTTCTCGACACTACCATCTGTATCAAAGTATCCTCTTAGAAATTTAGAAGAATATTCTTTCGGGGATCTTAAAAGAAATTCCGATATTTTAATGTTATAACTCTTTCTTTTAATTGGATAATCAAATAAAGAATTTAATATCTCCACTAATGTTTGATTTGTTACAATCTCTGGTGTTCTATATCCATAATTTCTAAATGTCAAACTAATAGATAATTCACTGCATATATGGGTAAATTTTTTACCTAATTCTTCTTTACCAACTATAAATTTTTTATTTGATCCGTCTCCAGTTAGTAGACCAACTAAATAATAAAAACTTTCAAAATTCTGGGGTAATCTCATTGAATTCGAACTTTTTCCTCTTTTACCACCAGTTCTATAAATAATGGTCTCAATATTATCATAAAGATTTTCTAATTCAACATTTAAAATTTTGGATAAATTGATGATATCACTTAAAAGATATCTATACTGCCAAGAGCCATGATATAGGGATTTGAGTTTTAATGATGTATTTATTTTTTTAGCAACATTTTTAGAATTTAGACTTAAAATCAGATTTTTTATTTCTTCACCAAACTGGGGCTTTAATCGGACATAAAATCTCTTTTTCATCAATATAAGAAGAATTTCTTTCTTTATGTTGACGTTATTTTCGGCATCAAGTTTGCGTGAACACACAATTCTATCTCCTAATTTAATGTTTTTAGCTTCTTTTTCTACAAAATCTAAGTTATCATGTACAATAAATTTGTGTTCAGGTGTAGTGGCAATGCTAAACCCATTTCGCAATTTTATTCTTATTAAATTACCACCATTTAACTTCCATGCTAATTCTATTGGTTTGATTTCTATTTTACCAGTTTTTTTATTTAAAGAATATATTTTTATATTCAAATTTGTTGTATCATAAATAACATGATTCTCTGTATCTTCGAATTTATTGCACTCACTTTCAGCTAATTCAAAAAGTTTTTTAGCTGTCATAATATCTCCATCATGCAACAATAGTCTAGAATCTCCAGTTATACACTTTCCGTGATCAATATGAGCGACCGTCCCTATATTCCTTATTTGTTCGGGTTTATACATTAGTTCTTGAATACTTTCAGTCAAGTTTTTTTCTGTCATTTTTGTCTCCTATTAGTCAAATTTATTCATGAATTTTGAAAATATGCATATTTATTTCTAATTTTCTTCCTTATTAAGGAATTAAACTTTAATATGTTTATTTTCAAGAATGAAATAAAGTGGCCCTCTTAAAGCTTGATAACATAATATTTGTCGATTAATTTTTGATCTCATATTTCTTTTAGGATTTGATCAGTTATTTAATTCATTTTATCTTACTACCATTTGGTATTTTATTTTCTGGCACTAATAACATGGGTTCTCCGAATGCATCTATTGCAACAAAAATACCATTACTTTCAACTCCTCTTATTCTTGCCTTTTCAATATTAAGTACTATTGGTACTTGTTTCCCTATAAGATCTTCAGGTTTATATTTATGACCAAAACCTGCTACTACCTGTCTCTTCTCGTTCCCCATATCAACTATAATTTTTAGTAATTTATCTGTCCCTAAAACTCTTTCAACTTCTAGCACGGTTCCTATTTTGATTTCTAATTTTGCAAAATCATCGAATTTCAACATAAATTTATCTCGCTCCACCAGCTTCTCTCTCAATTCTCTCTTTTTCTCTTATCGCTTCAGATTTAGAAGCATCGTTTTTGTATGCAGCAATAATTTCATTAACCAATTCGTCTGACATTGAAGACCTTTTTCCAAACGATTTTCTATAAGCCGATTGTGTTATTATCGATAAAGCAAGATCAACTCTTCTTTGAGGAGAAGTAACAACTGCTTTTCTTACCATCATTCCTCCCATTTGATATGAAGCAATCTCTTCTCTAAGTGCAGCATTTTCAATAGCCCCAACAAAAACTTTCAATGGGTTTTCATTTGTTTTCTTTTCGATTTTCTCAAAAACTTCTTTTACAATATTAAAAATTGTCTGTGTTTTCCCAGTATTTCTACCAGATGTTATTAAATGTTTTTTTCCTTTGTGTCCAGAAATCATTAGTTTGTTCGTAAATCTTTCTATTATGTTCATGTAAGATTTATGAAATGGTTTTCTTGAATGTTTACCTCCCGACTTGGGAATAAGAACTGGTGTAAGATTAATGTAAGGTCTAAGGCCTGTATCATTAACCTGAACGTTTTGAAAACTCCATCTATTAAAAGCCTTAATCTCGGACATAAAACTACCTCATTGGTTTTTGTTTTTTACCTTTTATTATTTCAGATAAAGAAACACCGTTAACAGCGACAACCCTATATTTCAAACCCCATTGGCTTCCAACAGACCCACCTTGAGAACCACCACTACCTTCTATTAATACTTCATCGTGTTCGTTAATGTGATCAATGGCATGATTACCTGGAACAAAAGCTGTTACTTGAGTATTGTTTTTTATTAACTGAACCCTGACAGCTTTTATCAGACCAGAAGATGGCTGCTTTTGTTCGACAGTTCTCTTAGCTATAACTATACCTTTACCTTGTGGAGAGTCTCCCAAAGGTTCTTTCTTTTTTAAGTGAAGCATTCTCTTCATATATCCAACATCTTTCCACTTCAACCTCTGTCTAGACTTTCTCAATTTTCTTGCCGCAAATTCTCCTCTTGCCATTATTTCACCCTTAATTCTGAGATGTTATGTATTCTCTTTAATATCTCCTTAAATATTTTAATCCTTTCCCCTCCCCTTCCAATTATAATACCTCTATCTTGTCTGTTTACCTTTATCTCAGCGACCATTTTACCGTCTTCATTAACAATTTCTACATCTCTGCCTATAGGAATTAGATGCCTAACAAATTCAGCAGGATCAGATGAATATTCAAAAACCTTCACCTTCCTTCCAAGAATCTTCTCAACATGTTTAATAGAATTACCGCCTTTTCCGATTGCCAAGCCTATTTTTCCTTCTTCAACAACGTAGTAAACAGTATCACCGTTAACAAAACAGTCTCTAACACCTACTTTAGTTATATTTTCAAAGGCCGTTAGCATTCTAATCGTATCTGTATTAAATGTTATTGTCACTTTTGATTACCTTTTATTGCTAATATGCTGACTGTAAATGGTTTACCGCATATAAGTCCCAAATTTACACTGTCATTATCAAAGTTTTTAACACTTACCTTAGCAACTTTAGCATTGTGCTCGATTATTTCTCTTCTCTCTTTAGGAATGTTATTCGAAATAACAATCAATTCTAGATTTTTTGATTTAACAGCCTTAACAACGTTATTATAACCTAAAATAACATGGTTAAGTTTTACTTTTTCTTGGATAAGTTTAGTTAAATCAGCTGTCATCTTCTTCTCCTATCTTAGCAACTAGCTCGAACATCCCTGTACCAACTGGAACCTGATGATTAATCATCACATTATCAAATATGCCATCAAATGTATCAACCTCGTTCCTTACTGAAGCTCTAACTAAATGCTTTGTGGTCTCTTCAAAACCTGCCCTTGCTAAAACGGATGATCCCATTCCTGCAACACCATATCTCCCTACAGCTTTGATATCCCCTATTAATGTCATAATATCAGCCACAAGGTTTATATGTCTTTCATCTATATCCAAACCTTGCTGTTGAATAGTCTCAGTGATTTCTTTAATTAAAACAGACCTTCCTGCTTCTATTCCCAATACTTTGGCCATTTCATGAATATTATTTGAATAGCATCTTTTGAAATCGACTTCTTCCAATAGCACAGCTTTTGCAAAATTCGATCCCAATGTTTTAATAACCCAGTCTTTTCCCTCCTTGATGACGATTGTGTTTTTAATACCTTGCAAACCCGTGACATGAAGGGCCAGTGATTTTTTCTTTACCTGTTCAAGTTCTTTTATGGTCACTTCCTTCTGGAGTGGTTCAATCTCTATTCCGGTTGCCAAAATTTTAACCTTGTAATCTTTAAATGTTTTTTCCAATTTGTCTGTAATTTCCTGTAATGTAGATTTCTTGATTTTCTTTGTTTCCATTTTTATTTTCTTATTTGTTAGATCAATAGAAACTGTGATAACAAAATTTCTCAATCTCTTTTCCCTAATATCTCTAGCAAATTCCTCTGCCTTAGGTTGTGTGTTATATTTTGATTTCAGATACAAAGTCATGATAGGAGTCTTTGATTCTTTCCTAGCATCGAAAATTTCAATTAATCTTGGCAAACCCAAAGTAATTTGAACACCTGCAGAAGCCGCAAAGTGGAAGGTTCTCATTGTCATTTGAGTAGCTGGTTCAGATATTGATTGGGCAGAAATAATACCTATAGCTTCACCTGGTTCAAAGATGCTTCTTGCATATTCTTTATTAACCATTTCTATAAGTTTTTCCTTTTGATTAGATGATAATTTCTTTGCCTTGCTAACTCTATCTATTTCTTCCCACATTTTCTTGGGCAAATAACTGTCACTTTCCAAATAGGTTTTCTGCAATTCTTCCGACATCAATTCCACCTCTTTGAATTTTAGCTGGGTCTAATCCATCTTCACCTGCTATAAACTGAATAATTTTATTTGATGCGTCTCTTACAGTACCGTCATATTCGACCTTCAAATCTTTCAATGCGCCTATCAATCTTCTCTCTAAATAACCACTATGCCTTGTTTTCAATGATTTATCCATTAAACCTTCTCTGCTATTCATAGCATCAAAGAAGAATTCAAATGGAGATAATCCATCCTTGTAACCATGTCTTACAAAACCTCTTGATTCCAAACTTAAATCTCCGTATTTGAAGTGAGGAAATGTTCTTTTGAAATATCCTATCTTGATCCTTTCACCCTTGACAGTCTCTTGACCTATACAAGCAGCACATTGAACAAGATTAATTAAACTGCCTTTAGCGCCACTATTAGCCATTATCACAGTTGGATTTTCTGGTATAGCCTTTCCAACTACATCACTGATTTCATTCAATAAGTCAGCCATCCTTTTTCTTATTGTGATTTCTAAACTTTCTCTCGGTGTTCTTCCAACCAAAGAAATGGTTTTTCCTTTCTTGAAGTCATTGATCGTATTATCTACTTCTCTCTTTGCATCTTCAATTAATTTGTGAATTTTATCTCGCACCTTTGAATCCAAATCGTAATCTGATATAGACGTAGTAAAGCCAACTTTCATTAATGACATAATTGACAATTTTGTAATTGAAAACAAAAATCTTTTTGTGATTTCATAACCATACCTTCTTTCAAGCTCATCTAAAATTTTTCCTTTGAACGCACCTATGCCATTCTCTTCTATGATACCTTCAATAACTTTTCCATTTTTAATTACAACTTTTGATCCGCCAATATCATATACAAAATCAAAATCTTTTGGCAAAAAGATACTAAACAAATCTTTTCCTGTAAATTCTTTTTTATTAGGAACCTCGGCATCCAAATCACATGATCTCACTATATTAACAGCTTCTTCTCTTGAAAAAGTCAATTTGCTAGTAAGTATATACATACCAGTTATATGATCATTAATTGCACCTATAATTGGACCGCTAAATCTTGGACTTCTGATCTGTGTTTTAACATCAGTTAATAGTTTAGTTTCAGTTTGTGCCTCCAAAGTTTGAGGTACATGTAAATTCATTTCATCACCATCAAAATCTGCATTGTATGAAGGTGTAGTAACAAGGTTGAATCTGAAAGTATTATATGGCATTACTCTAATTCTATGACCCATCATGCTCATTTTGTGTAATGATGGTTGTCTGTTGAAAAGAGCCCAGTCACCATCTTCCACCTGTTTTTCCACAATAGACCCTGGTTCAAGCTCTTTCAGGATGTCTTCTTTGTTTAGTTCAGTTAGTTTCTTTCTCCTTCCGTCGGGTCTTGAAACATAGTTTATAGTTGGCCAGTTAGGATAGCTGTTTATTAGTTCTTTAATTCTTTTCATATTCCTTTCGGTAACAACAATTGGAAGAGTTAGCTCTGCAACAACAAACATAGGAATACCTACTTCATTAATATCCAGCATTGGATCAGGGCTAATAACTGTTCTAGCTGAAAAATTAACTCTTTTACCAATTAAATTACTTCTGAATCTGCCCTCTTTTGTTTTCAGTCTTTGAGCAAGTGTCTTCAAAATTCTGCCAGATCTGTGTCTCGCGGGTGGAACTCCAGAGATTTCATTATTCATATAAGTAGCAACATGATATTGAACAAGCTCCCAAAGATCTTGAATGATAAAATCAGGTGCACCTAAATCACTATTTTCCCTAAGTCGCTTATTTATTCTAACAATATCAACTAACTTGTGAGTCAAATCATCTTCCGATCTTTCACCTGTTTCTAAAGTAATAGAAGGCCTTACTGTAACAGGAGGTACAGGTAATAATGTAATTATCATATACTCTGGTCTAGTTCCCCTGATTCCTATATAAGGCAACTCTTCATCTGGAATTTTTTCAAACCATTCTCGAATTTCAACAGGTGTTAACATAGAAGTATTTTCCATAAATGTTGTTGGTTTGATGAATTTGATCTTTCTCTGTTTTTCTTTGCAATATGGACATGTTAGCTTAATTAATTGCTTAATTTTTTTACCTGATTTTTTAGTGCTTTTTAGTTTATCTCTATCTTCTTGAGTCAATAGCACCTTTCCACACTTTCTGCAAGTTGATTTCAGAAGATGATAGATTAATTTCGAATAATTAACATGAACGATAGGTTTTGTCAATTCTAAATATCCAAAATGACCTTTACAGTCTCCTACAGTTCCTCCACAAGTTCTGCATCTCAACCCAGGATCAATAACACCAAGGCGAGGATCCATCAATCCTCCTTCTATAGGGTAACCTTCTTGATCGTAAAGATCTGTTTTACTAATCTTAGATGAAGACATTTTCTTAATCGTATCAGGATTTAGAATACTGAATGCTATCTTATCAATGGAATTCATTTCTTCATCAATAACAACTTTCGGATAAATCAACATGCTTTTCAGTTCATCTAATAAAAGTTTGAATGCATATGACATTTCAACATCAACAATCTTTGAACCATCACATGTTGGACAGAATTTCTTGTTTTTAATCCTATCATTAATAGCGTCCATTCCACAATCCTTACAGAATGGTACAAATGTTTTATCCGAATCGAATCTTTCCTTCAAAAGTAGAGATGCGCCATGTGCTATAAGACAATCTTTCTCCATCTCACCTAATCTTAAACCACCCATTTTTGATTTTCCTTCAGTCGGTTGCTTGGTTAAAAGTGTAACAGGTCCTTTTGATCTCGCATATATCTTGTTAGAAACTAAATGATCTAATTTTTGATAGTATATATTACCAATGAAAATGGGATTATCAAACTGTTTTCCGCTTTTTCCATCAAACATTGTTTCTGTCCCATTGTTGTTGAAACCAAAGTCTGTCAAAGTTTTTCTCAGTTCATCTTCTAATAAGGGATGAAATGCTGGGCTACTTAATCTTTTTCCAGTTAGTGCTGCAACTTTCCCACTAATAGCTTCCAGTAACTGTCCTATAGTCATTCTGGAAGGAACACCATGTGGGTTAAATATAATGTCAGGTACAATACCCTCTTCAGTAAATGGTAAATCTTCTTGTGGAACAGCAAGACCAATCACACCTTTTTGTCCATGTCTACTAGCAAACTTATCACCCAACTCGGGTTTCTTTAGATCCCTTAACACTACTTTGACTAATTTATTTCCTTCAGAACTTTCTGTTATGAATACTCTATCAACTATTCCGCTTTCACCATGTCTTAGTTTTACAGAAGTTTCTCTTATATTTTCCAAGCCAGTAATGAATTGATCTAAACCTCCAAGAAATCTTAGTGGTGATGTTTTAGCGACAATAATGTCACCAGATTTTAGAGATGTTTCAATGCTAGCAATTCCGTCTTCAGGTAGATGTTTATATGCATCCTCGCCTGGATATCCTCTTACACCTGGCTCCGGAATAGCTATAACATCTTCTTGTCCCCCAAGGTATCTTTTTTCCTCCGCTTCATAAGTTCTAAATAAATAAGACCAGAATGCTCCCCTTTCTATTGAAGATTTATTGATTATGACGGCATCCTCCATGTTATACCCCATAAAAGACATTATTGCAAGAGTAACATTTTGTCCTCCAGGATGATTTTCATCGCTTACAACATCATTAATGTGAGTCTTGATGAGTGGAACTTGGGAGTAAATTAAAATATTTGCTTTAGTGTCAACTCTTAGTGGAAAATTTGTTGCGTACACCCCAATAGATTGACCTATCATTTTTCCACCAAAATTAACTCTGTCTCCTCTATCAAACTCAGGAAATGGTACCATAGATGTAGCCAGTCCCAAAATTATTGTAGGATCAAGTTCAAGATGTGTGTGATCCTGCGTCAAGTTTTCTGGTTTTAACGCAATATATGCATCTTCTTCTTCTTCTGTATCCAAATATTCAATACTGCCTTGATTTATTAAATCAGACCATTTGATTTTACCCCTTTTAATGTCTTCTATGTGATCTTTTGTCAATTTGGATTTACCATTCTCGATAATAATCAATGGTCTTCTAGCACGACCAGAATCAGTAAGTATTACGACAATATCATGATGTTCATGATATGCTATATTAATCTGATCTGAAATTTGACCTTTTCTCCTAGATTCCCTTATAGCATTAACTAACTTAAGTGGATTCTTCAATTCTCCCATGAATTTTCCATCAACAAATAAATCTGTCATTCACTCAACTCATATTTTTTTCAACAACACTCTGTAGCGTCTTAACATCTTTTTCTCCAGCACCTTTTGTGATTTGTGCCATGACTGCAAGATATTTTCTTAATCCTATTGTTGCGCCTTCTGGTGTCTGAGATGGATCAATTTTTCCCCAATGTGAAGGATGTAATTCTCTTGCTTCAAAATGTTCTTGTGTAGATGTCAACGGTGATAAAACATTTCTTAAATGTGACAGGGATTTAATAAAACTGCTTCGTTCAAATCTCTGTGATACACCTGTCCTACCACCAACCCATGAACCTATCGCAATCGCAGAAACAATTTGGTTTGTTAAAACATTGGATTCAACTATTGAAGGTAATGGTGGAAATCTTCCTCTTTTAGTTAATTTCTGATAATTATATGTAATTCTTGTTATAAGTCCCCATTTACCGAGTAAAATAGATCTAAAGAGTATTTCCAACAGATCACCAGATAGTCTCAACCTTTTGTTAGCGTAATGATCCAAATCATCTTTAGGAATTTTTTTCAGATGATATCTCAAAATTTTATTTAATGCTTTTGCTAGGTATATAGATTTATCCAGTCTATCTTTCTTTTCCTGACCTAAATGGGGAAGTAAATATTTGTCAACCAATCTATTAACTCTCTCTTGTCTATATTCCTTTTGCATAATTTTCAAATAATCTGCAATCTCCTCGATGGCCTCTTTGGATGTACTGGCCTCAGTTTCAAATAAATTTGGATAAAATTCTTGCTGGATTTGTGGATCCAAAGAAACTGCTGTTATTAGATCCTTATCTGACTCTAGTCCCAAAGCCCTTAAAAGAACTATTATAGGTAGTTTATTTACGTTTGCAAAATTAATTCTGATAATACCATCAGATTTTCTTTCAATTATGTGTCGCTGTATATAACCATCTTTTTCTGAATGTATTCTTGCAACTTCAGTTATATTAGGTAGTTTTGTCTTCTCTACAAGTACTCTATTTGGAGCTATTTCTTCAATAAGAACTAAAACTCTTTCTGTTCCATTTATAACAAAATAACCACCAGGATCATCAGAATCTTCACCTGCTCTTATCACTTCTTCTTTATTCATTGCATGTAAAGGACATATTTTTGATTTCAACATTACAGGTAAATCACCAAAGTTAACTGTGATTGTTTCGCTTTCAATACCATTCAGAACAGGTGTCATCTCAACATACATTGGGGCAGCATATGTAAGATTTCTCATTCTAGCCTCCAAAGGCAAGATATTTCTTATAGAACCGTCAGCTTCTTTAACAGAAGGTGTACCTATTCTAAATTTACCCAATTTAATCCTGAATTCACCAAGATCTGGAACTTCTGGTTTAATTTCTTTAATTGATTTGATTATATTAGGAATCCTATAAGTAATGAAATCATCATATGAGTCTATTTGAAACTTAACAAAGCCCTGTTCCTCAGCGAATGCCTTCAACAAATGATTGTAATCTTCCATATTACCCCTCTATTACAAGTCTATAATAAACAGTTTCCTCGGCTGCTGGATTATTTCTAACAATCTTTATTATGTCACCAGGTTTTGCCTCTAACATTTCAATAACTGGATCAGATGTATAGATAGTAGGTAGTTGATTGGCCTTTTTTATTTTAAATTTTTCTATTATTTTTTTCTTCTCTTCCTGAGATAAAATAACATGTTGTGGGACCAATTCGTGTTCCAATATATTAATTTTCGGTTTCAACATATCACCCAATTATAGCGCCCTGGCCGGGATTTGAACCCGGGTCACAGGAGTGACAGTCCTGTATTCTACAGACCTAATGATATCCTTGATAGACCAGGCTACACTACCAGAGCATAATATAGTAAAGGATGAGTAATTAATTAAAAGGTTGCGGAAAATGGACAGGGTTTTGCGAATCAATAAGGGATCACCATGTATAGGTTGGCAACGTCCTGGAATTCCCACCCAAAGGCAGTACAATCCAGATCACTGGAAAGCTTAACTTCTGTGTTCAAATGGGAACAGGTGTTTCCTTTCCGTTTTGGTCGCCAACCCAAAAATAACATTAATAGATATTCAGAAAAAATGGTCGCGAATATTTAAATAGCTTTCGATTTCATGCCTTAAAGAACAGAGTTCAAAAAACTGTCATTTTACGTTTATTTCAACAAACGAATGACATATTTTTCTAATTTTTCTCTATCAAGCAATTTAAGATTATCTCCAATCCAAATAGAACCTCCATAATTTTTCAAGAATTTAAAATTCATTTCTACAGTTTCTTTCTTCAGTCCAGTATTTTCCCTGCAAACAAAACAATCAGCATCATTTATCCATATTTTATCGTTGAAAAATTGTCGTGTTTTACAATTTCTTAAGTCTTCTTTTATCATATATTCGTTAACAATACTATTTAGAACAGGAATACTACATGTGTAAGGAAAAATAGAGTCCAGCCCAACTCTTGCTGAATCAACAATACCAACCAATGGTGAAAGTGGACTTATTGCAGAAAGAATATGCATCTTCTTACCTCCAGCTTTTCTCAGTGTTTCAAGACCTAATCTCAGTGCTCTCGCTCTAGTAACATCTTTGAAATAGTTAGAACTGAAGCAAGTGGTATAAGTAAAATCAATTTTTATCAATTCAAATCCCCAAGACATATATTGTTTAACAACTTTAGTGAGATATTTCTGAACTCCGGGATGTGTTGGATCTAACGCAGCAATAAATAACGGTGTAGAATGTATTGGCACAAAAAAGGGCTTTACAATTATGTTTTTCTTATCGTCCCTAAGAAACCATTCTTTGTGATTTTTGAAAATTTCTGATCTAGTATCTGCCATAAAAGGTGAGAACCAAATACCTGCCTTCATTCCTCGGCTTTTGATTTCTTGAACAATAAATTTCATACCAGAAGGAAATTTATCGTTTGTATCTAACCAGTCACCCCATACGCAATAACCTGAATCAATTTGTATAAAATCAAAATTTAATTTTCCAGAAGCATTATCAATTATTTTAATCTGGTCTAATATATATTGTTCATCGACGCGATTACCATGAAAATAATATGCGCAACAAAGTCCCTTGATTGGTTTTTGTAAATTTCGAATATTATTATATTTTCTCAACAAAGTAGAAAATACGTTAAGAGTTTTTTCTTCATCATCTATAATTACAGCAATTTTTTCAGAAACAAAGGTTTTGCCTGGTTTGAGAGGAAGACCATCAAATTAACAGGTAACCCTAATTCGTATTCCATTGTTTTCTTTACGTAAATATACTTGAGTAAATTGATCTTTGACAGTTACTGCTCCAATTAGAACAGCATGCTTATTATATACAAGCTGAGTAAACCATTCGCTTACCATAGAACCTTCTAGATAACCATATCCAGGTAAAAAGGAATTTTGATTTTGGTCGCGTGGTAGAATTATTTTTTTTCTAGATGGAGAAAATTTATTACGAAAATCAGTATAACTGCATTGCTCCCACCCATTTTCAAGAATTTTTTGAGGAAAATCTGGTAAAACAAATTCAATTACAACAAATGAATTAACATTAATGGTTTTGTAATCTGTATTTTTTACTTGAAGTTGGAAAATTTTTGCAGCACCTTCATTAACGGACGAAAGAGAAATTTTGATAGAGTTATTTGTAGCGGTAGTTGAAACAAAATTAATTTGATTTTTTTCGGATAAATAAATCCCAGAATTCAACGGCAACTCGTTAAAATTAATAAGCATACTATTATTAAGATTGAATAAATAAATCCCCCCGGCCGGAGTTGAACCAGCAACATCACGGTATCTATTGAGCTCATGCTGGTGACAAACACTCAACGTGCTCGCCTACAGCCGTGCGCTCTACCAATTGAGCTACAGGGGGCTAAACATATTAGAGTATACCGATATTATTTAAATCTAATAGGACAAGTAAACTTATCTAATTTTTTCAACTATCTTATTAGCAACACTATCAATTATATGCCTGCCACCTTCATAAGTGAAGTGGGCACTTGGTAATTTAAGACCACCTGGAATTTCCATTACGGGTACGATCTTGTAAGATAAAACTATTTCTTCACTAGGAGACAACTTATCAATTTTCCATTTTAAAACAGTTCCTTTAGTGGTAAGTTTAATTTGAGGTTCAATAGTATCAAATTTCTTGATAACTCTAGCCAAAGGTGGAACATAATCCTTGACGGTAACATTTTTTATCTCTCTTCGTGATCTATTTTTAACATGCAAATGAATCATTTCTTCTTGTGGCTGTGAAATAATTCGTGGGTGTCTCTTCATAATGTTCGGTCTGAAATAGAAATAATTGAAAATATAAAGTCCAAGACCAATCAAAAGTATTGCAACAACAACATTAGTGAATCTGATCTGGTAAAGTGTCGTTCGTGTTTCTCCTGGTTTTAGGCTAGTTAATTCCCATGTATAAACAATTCTACCATCAACTTCTTGTTGAGCTGTTGGTTCTATATCAGGAAAGAAGAAATTTTTAAAATGGAGTGGTATAGATTCAGTTAATGTATATTTTGCGTCAGGTACATTTCCTTTGTTTGTAACAATAATACTAGTTGTGAGGTAAAATAGTCCAAACTCTGTTTTTTTATCCTTAGAAAAGTCTTCAGAGCGTTTAACATTGAATGCTAACTCCTTTTCGTCCAATACTTTACCACTTAAGTCCTTGAGTTCAACTTTAAGTTTGTAAGACCCATATTCCAGTGTATTCTTAATCCTTATGTTGTTAACAATTGTTTCAGCACTATTTGGTGAAATGGTTACTTCATCATCAAATTTCTCAATAACCAAATCGTTCTTTACAATTTCAGTCGTAAGTATAATCGTTCTTTCAGATTTTGTGTTTAGATTTGTTACTATAATATTACTTCCAAGATCATCTCCTAAGTTAAAAACTTGTGAATTAAGTTTAAGACTAGATATAAATAATTCCAAATCTCGTTTCAATTCAATCAAGAGTGTTTTTTTATCAGATGCGGAAGTTGATGCGGATTTTGCTATAACATCTATTTGGTATATTCCTCTGTCCATTTGTCTTGGAGGATCAATTAAAAGCGTCACAGTTCTTGTCTCATTTGGATCTAATGAAATGCCATACTGACTTACAGATATCCACTGAGTGGGCCATACAGAAATGATTAAAGAATCAGCAATGTTCTGTGTGTTCCTTACAGTAACATTAATTGTATTATGTTGGTTTATATAAACAGCGATAATAGAATCCGGTACAGTTATATCTATTCCAGAAGCCAAAGCTACTGAAATCAATAGAAATAATGAAAAAATCGATGTAATAACTATCTGTTTCATAAAAGCCACTATATTATAATGAGGTTTTTATATTAAAAATATTGAGAGGCCGGTTATTTCTTCAATTTTTTGAAAAAATCTTTAATTTTTTGAACCACAGTCTGCTTTACTTTTTTGTCTTCCATCTTATTAGAGATGTTTTCTTTGATTTCTTGAGAATAACCATATAGTGATTTGGGATGATACCTCGTTTGTTTACCGTATTTTTTAACCCATGTTAACTCTTTACCATATTCCTCAGACCAAGATACATTTTCGTAAGAGATAACTTGTGTTTTGAGATATTTATCGTAAGGGACTGGAAATCCCAAAGAAATCATGCTGATAGGCCTTATTTCAGAAGGTAATTTAAGAAGGGTTTTTACCCTTTCTTCTTCAAATGCCCTTACCCAAGCTGCGCCTAATCCTAGTGAATGCGCGACTAACAACATGTTTTGTATAGCAGCACCAGCGTCTTGCAGGGCATAAAGTTCTTTCCCACGTTCTTTAAACTTCAACTCGCTTCTCTCCATATTAGCGCAAACAACGACCACAACAGGAGCTTTTTCAACATGCATCTGTGAAAGTGCAGCAAGTGCAAGTTCTTTTTTTGTTTTTTTATCTTTGACAACAATAAATTCCCATGGCTGTAGATCCCCAGCAGAAGCAGCAAATGTACCTGCTGTAAGAATTTGAGAGATAAGTCCATCGGGAACATCTCTATTGTCGTACGTTTTCACAGAAACTCTAGACTCTATAGCATCAAAAACATCCATGTTCTCAATAAAAGATTGTATTGCGAGACTATTAAATTTTCAGAAAATCTATCATTTATTCATGAAGTATTCTGTTGTTGTAGATACATATGACAAGCTTGAATCGATTGCCTCAAAATTAGCAAAAGTTGATATTCTAGCAGACTTGTTAAAGAAATCTTCTCCAGAAGAATTGTCGAAAGTTACTCTTTTAGTTACAGGTAAAGTGTTTCCGTCACAAGAACAGCATGAGTTAGGCGTTGCAAAACAGTTGATGATAAAGACCATATCAAGAGCAACAGGTTTCGTAACAACAGATATTGAAAAGAAATACAAAAAAAATGGTGATTTGGGATTAACCGTTGAGGAGTGTGTAAAAAGCAGGAAACAGGCCATACTGTTGCAAAAAAAATTAGAAGTTGATCATGTTTTCAAAAATCTGCAACAGTTAGCCTTTATGGACGGCAGTGGTTCCCAAGAAAGAAAAATAAATTTGATAGCAGAATTGCTTGCATCTGCCGAACCGAAGGAAGCAAAATATATTGTAAGAACTATTTTAGAAGAATTAAGAATTGGTGTCGCTGAGGGTATTATTCGTGATGCTATTGTAAAAGCATTCTTGATTAAAAAAGATGCAACAAAGGAGGAAATAAAAACATTAACAAATGTTGTTGAGCATGCGTGGAACATTAAATCGGATTTTGGAGAAATAGCAAAAATAGCTCAAGAAAGGGGAGTAAATGGACTGCGAAAAATCGAATTAGAATTGGGAAAGCCTGTCCAAGTAATGTTGGCAGAGAAAGCCGAAAGTATCGATGAAGTGATAAAAGAATTCGGGAAAGTGGCAATAGAAATCAAATATGATGGTATGAGAGTAGAAATCCAAAAAAAAGGTAACAAATTTTGGGTTTATACAAGGCGATTAGAGGATGTTACGAAGCAATTTCCAGATTTAGTAGAATTATGCAGAAAGAGTCTTAAGTCTAAGGAATGTGTTATTGAAGGCGAGATTTTAGGAATAAACAAAAAGGATGGTTCTCCAATGCCATTCCAAATATTGTCACAAAGAATTCATAGAAAATATGATATCAATAAATTGGTTGAAGAAATCCCTATTCAGATCAACTTATTTGATGTAACATATGTTGATGGTGAAATGATGTTAGATAAACCATGGAAAGAAAGAAGAAGAATTCTTGGAAAAATTATTACTGTAATTCCAAAGAAAATTCAGCTGGCGGAACAAATAATAACGGACAACGTTGAAACAGCAGACAAGTTTTACAGAAAAGCTTTAGCATCAAAACAAGAAGGCGTAATGGTAAAAGTACTTGATTCAACTTATGTATTTGGTAGGCATGTTGGTGGCTGGTATAAAATTAAGGAAACTTTAGAACCATTAGATTTAGTAATAATCGGGGCAACATGGGGAACCGGAAAGAGGGCTGGATGGATGGGGTCGTTTATTCTTGGTTGCAGAGATGAAGAAACTGGAAAGTTTTTAGAGTGTGGTATGATAGGAACGGGTGTTAAAGAAAAGAAGGTCGATATAGAAGATGTTACATTCAAAGAATTAACTAATTTGCTTAAACCATTCATTGAATCAGAAAAAAGCACCTCGATAAAAACTAAACCAAAAATTGTCGTTTCCGTTGATTATCAAGAAATTCAAAAATCGCCAACATATAAATCTGGATTCGCACTAAGATTTCCTGTTCTTAAAACAATACGTGTAGACAAAAAAATCGAAGATGCTGATACACTAGAACGAATAAAAAAATTGTATTCATCCCGAGGAAAAAGAGGATAGTATGAATAAACACAGTGAACTACTCCCATCTGTCGAAGGGAGCTTCCTGATTCACAGACTGAACTTGCC
>CAYJVB010000006.1:0-5992 GCA_964373575.1 uncultured archaeon
TTGATGAATTTATCAAGGGATTAGGGGTGATTTTGTGTTAAGTTAACAGACCCATTTGGAATCTGAAAGACCTATTACGGCTAGAGGAATTTATGAAATGCAAACTGTATTTGCAGAGCCAAGTTTCAATAGAGAATTAATTGCAAGTGGAGTTTATCCAGCAGTATATCAAAGAGTCGAAGATGAACTAACTGGAGATCCTAGAAGAGCCATGATTTTTCCTGATCTATATCCAGGGAAACAGAAAGTGGAAAGCCCACAATTAGAAGATTTTTACTGACTGATTTTTAATTTTTACTTTACGAATTTTTGTTACCACCATTAAGTATTTAAACTTTAACTTGAAAGAAATGTGATAGGTGAAAACTTGTGATAATGTTTGGAAAGGAAAAGGATTGGAAAGAATTTTTGTATGAAGACACACAAGTTGAAATAGCAGATCTCTTAGAAAGAGCAAAGAAACATAGAGCAGCTTATATGAGAGCTGACGATGTTAAAGTCGCTCAATTGTGGTGCGCTCTAGCAGAAGTCTTGAAGCAAGTCAAAAACATGGATGACAGACTACAGAAGATGGAGACAGCAATTCAAGCTTTAGTAGGAATGGGAGAAGTTGCTAAGAAAGAGTTATTGAGAGAGAAGCTAAGAGACGTCTTCAAACCAAAATCAGGCGAAGAAAAAGAACAGGTCGACAAGATCGTTGAGACTTTGATGGAATTTTAATTTTTTCCAATTTTAGCTTTACAGATCATACAAGAACCTGTTTGCTTGTTTAGACAATTTTTGCAAACTAAGCTACCGCAATATGGACAAGATGCCATGTTTGGTGTAATTCTACTGCAAGATTGGCAAGTGCTACCTATTGGCATTATTCTCTTTATAAATATTGGTTGTTTTATTAATTAGAGGTTTTAACATGAAAGATGGTGACTTCATAAGAGTTGATTATGTTGGTAGGATTAAAGAATCGGGAGAGATATTTGATGTAACTAGGGAAGAAGTAGCTAAAGAAAACGGGGTTCATGATTCTAAATTCAAGTATGGGCCTGTTCCTGTTATCATTGGAAGTAATTTCGTTATTAAAGGCCTTGAGAAAGAATTAAGAGAGATGAAAGTTGGGGAGAAAAAGAATATTACTGTCAATTCTAAAGATGGCTTTGGAGAGAGAAGTGAAAAGTTGATTAGATTAATACCTATTGCAGAATTTCAAAAACAGAATATAGACCCGTTCCCCGGTATGCCGATAATGATGAGTAACATTGCAGGGAAGGTGATATCAGTTTCTGGGGGGAGGGTGAAGGTAGATTTCAATCATCCCTTAGCTGGGAAGGAATTGGAATATGATATTGAAGTGAAAAATGAGATAAAGAATGACGATGATAAAGTTAAGGCTATGATCGAACTTTTTATTAAAGATAATAATTCCAGTGTTAAGATTGATGGGGATGTTGCTGAAATTTTAATAAATAGTGATGTCCATAGACCGACAAAAGAGACTATAGCTGAAACAGTTAAAAAATGGGTTTCTAGCGTAAAAAAGGTCAAATTTATTGAAGAGTTCTGATTTAGTTTTCTTTAAAAATCTTTCCGGAAAAGCATATAAGCTTATTTTTATTACACATTAATAGTTGCACTGGCTTATAGATTAAAAGGGATACCATGGCTATACAACCTTTTCTGAAGAAGACGGAAAGACGAAGAGAGTCGCAAGTAGATGAAGAATTGAGAAAATTACTTGAAGAAAAAAAGGCGAGTTTAAGGGTTGTAGGATGTGGTGGTGCTGGTAATAACACCATAACAAGGATGATGGAGGTTGGTATTGAGGGTGTGCAGACTATTGCGTTGAATACTGATGCACAGGATTTGTTTTATTCTGATTCTAATGTTAAACTGCTTATAGGTAAAGAACTTACAAGCGGCTTGGGTGCTGGAGGAAATCCTGAAGTTGGAATGGAGGCTGCAAAGGAGAGCAGGGATGATATTAAGAAGGTTTTAGAGGGTGCTGATATGGTTTTCATAACTTGTGGTCTTGGCGGGGGTACGGGGACTGGTTCTGCACCGATTGTTGCTGATATTGCAAGAAAAATGGGGGCTTTGACCATTGGTGTTGTAACACTGCCATTTGCGATGGAAGGAAAGACAAGGATGAAAAACGCAAAGGTGGGTTTGGAAAATTTAAGAAAACAGGTTGACACAATCATAATTATTCCGAATGACAGGTTACTTGAGGTTGTACCTAATGTAAGTCTAGCGACTGCATTCAAGGTTGCTGATGAGATTTTGGTTAATTCCGTCAAGGGCATTGCTGAACTTATAACAACACCAGGACTAATAAACCTGGATTTAGCTGATGTTAAGGCTGTTATGTCTAATGGGGGACTGGCTATGGTTGGAATAGGCGAGAGCAACAGTGAGAACAGGGCTGGCGAGGCTATTGAAAAGGCTTTGGCTAACCCATTGTTAAGTTTGGATATTGATAATGCCACAGGGGCCTTGATTAGCGTTACAGGAGGACCGGATATTACAATCAAGGAAGCACAAGAGGTAGTTGAAGTTATATCAAATAAGCTAACTGATGATGCGAAAATTATTTGGGGTGCTCAGGTTTCTAAGGATTTTGGTGATATCATAAGGGCTATGATTATTGTAACAGGCGTTCAGGGAGAGGATGAATATATAACCGAGGAGTTGTTTAAACCAAAGAAGCTAACTTATGAGAGTGAACTGGGAATAGAATTTATTGAATAACATTTTCTTTATAAATTTCAATATTTTTAGTATTAAGAGTATTTCAGGTGATTATTTGGTGCTAAACATTCAGGAGACACTAAAGAGGTATTGGAGGGTTTTACAAGTGGCGAGAAAACCTGGATGGAAAGATATGAGTGAAGTTCTAAGAATTGTTGGCATAGGGTTCGTAATAATTGGTGCAATAGGCTTTGTGTTTTATCTGATTTCAATTATTGTAGGTGCATAGGGTATGATTTATGCTGTTAAGACAATAATCGGAAGGGAGAATGTTGTACTTGATGCGATGGCGAGCAAGGCAAAAATTAAGGCTTCACAAATTAAGGTGTTAGTTCATCCGGAAGAGATAAAGGGTTATATTTTCATTGAAGGTGAATTAAGGGATGTCCAAGATATCGTAGGAGAAATACCACATGCTCGTGGAATATTAAGAAATTCTGTTTCTATTGGTGATCTGAAAAGATTTTTGCAGACAAAGAAGAAAGAGATTGAGATAAGTGATGGGGATATTGTTGAAGTAATAGGTGGGCCATTTAAAGGTGAAAAGGGAAAGGTTAAAAGATTTGATAAAGATAAAGGTGAAGTAACTATAGAATTGATTGAGGTGGCTGTACCGATACCTGTTACGGTAAATGCAGGTCTTGTGTCGGTTATACAGAAGGTAAAGGTTGTTGAGTAAATGGCGAAAGAGACATTAGATTTGCTTGTTGAAGGTGGTAATGCTAAACCGGGGCCTACAACAGCTCCTAAGTTGTCACAGTTTAAGATAAATATGAGTCAGCTGTTTAATGATATCAACGATAAGACGAAAGAGTATAAAGGGATGAATGTTCCTGTGAAAATTGATATTGAAAATGGTAGTTATAGCATTAGAGTTGGTGTTCCACCTGTTGCTTCATTAATCAAGAAGGAAATGGGTGTCAAGAAATTTGGTGTAGAGAAGAAGGAGAGTGATGTTAAGGTTGAGGCTAAACCGAAAGATAAGAAGGGTGAGGCACCAAAAGAGGATGCTCCTGCTGTTACACAACCAGCTGTTGTAGAGGAACCAAAAGTTGAAAAAAAGGAAAAAATAATTTTTGGTAATTTGACTATTGATCAGGCAATTAAGATTGCTAAGATGAAAAGAGATTCATTGTTGGCGAAAGATATGAAAAAGGCGTTGAAAGAGGTTGTTGGTGCTTGTGCATCTATGCCTATAACTGTTGAGGGGAAAAATGCGAAGGATGTTTTGAGAGATATTGATTCTGGGTTGTATGACAATAAATTAAAGGATTAAATTTTTGGCATTAACTTTCACTATGAATAGGTCTGTCTTTAATTAAGGTTTAAGCTTTATTTACTTAATCAGTAATCATGGCGGACTTCATTTCGAAATTGTCATGGTTTGTTATTTTAATAGCTGTTGGTTTTTTGGTATTACTGATTGTAAAAAAACAGGCTTTTTTAGCTACAATTTACTTTTTGCTTTTGATAATAAATTTCTTTTTATTAATCCAACTAGAGAAAAATAAAAATAAGCTAAAAGAAATCGGTATAAAAATTGAAGAATTGAATTTCAAAGCGGCGAAAAGTGATTTCGGCAACATTCGTATTAATGAAACTAAGAATCTTGTTAACGAATTTGGTACAGAAATGAAACTAGAAGATTATAAAATAGATCAGGAAAAAAAATACAGAGATATTTCGAAAAAAATTCTAGATTTAGAAACAAAATTAAATGAAAAATTTGATCTTCTTGGAAAGGCTATACTTAAAATTGATAAAGAAAAGAAATCTAAGTCAGACACTTAGCATTGAATGTATGCTCTTGACTTACCTGTGGACAGTTACCTGATGTTATTCTTACCTTTGTCACTGTTGCTCCATTAGCACAGAATTCGTTTCTATTGCAACCGTAAACTAAAATGGTTTGTTCACCTGTTTTCAGTGTGTTTGTAGAATTTGGACCGCCTGTACTGTTTGAATAAAAGGTGTTGTTTACTGCTGCAAAAACTGAAAAATCGTAAAGTTCAACGTCACCTAAGTTTGCGACAGCAACCCTTAATTGCTGACTTGAATTGGTGCATATAACATCTGTTATGTCTATGACACCACTACTGCAGTTAACCAATATATCCGATCCCTGCTGTATAGTATCTGTTTCTGATTTTGTTAGGGAAGTTAACCAACCTCCAAGCAAACCCGCTATTGACAACGTGAAGGCGATAAGTAGAACAGTAGCTACGAGGGGAGAGATACCTTTTTTCATAAGATAGTAATTGTTTTACTCTAATATAAAAATTGTTTTGTTTTAAACGAGACCAAAATATTCTTTCAATACTTGGACACCAAAAACTTTTTGACCCTCTTCGGTTTTCCATATAGGATATGCTGGTATTCCTATTACCCACGCTTCCATCCCTGGTTTCATTTCTTTGTTTATTATACCTCTGCTGTCTTTTCCAATAACACAAATGAGATTTGGTATTCCATAAACTATTTTATCTCCAGACATTGCTATCATGTTTTCATTTTTTACAAATATTCTTAGTTCTCCTTTTTTTCCTTTCAAAACATAATAACCCTTCAAGAATCCTCCTTCTTCCTTTAAGTCAACTTTATCTACAATTCCATCAAAAATTATATCGCCACCAATTTTTTTCACTATCTTTTGTATTTTTTCTTCCTGTTTTTTTTCCAAAACTATTTTGCCCACTTCAATTGCTTTACTAACAGTATTTTTTGGTATGAAATCTCTAACACTCCCAAGTTTAAATGGATGGTCAACAACCCCAACTAACCCTCTCGAATACGTCATCTCTCTTATGATTCTTTCGGATTTTATATCATCTTCACTATCAAGAACTAAAACCTCTAGTCCTTTATCAACAATGCTAAATGGTGTCATCATTAGTTTTTTCACGAAGTATACGGTATATTGAAATTCCGGTTTTGAGCGACCACCACTTATATCGGCATCTATGAGGGGTTTGTTTTCATAAGCAGCAACACGTATTGCTTCGGCTATTGAAAGTGGACCTATTTCACATGGCATAACTGCGTCGAATCTGACTTTCATGTGTTTTTCAAGAATTTCCCATGCTTTTGCAACTGATGTACCAACGTCTTTCTCGTCAGCCGTGCTTCCACATGTCACTGGTGATGGGACATATGTTTCATCACTTAATTCATCTATATCCACTAACTCTATAGTTTCTTTTTCTAAAAATATTTTTTCCAATATTTTCCTGGCCGTTTTTGGATCTCC